>JBAYTJ010000007.1:0-18303 GCA_041675665.1 Acholeplasma sp.
AAACACAAAACTTTAACATCTTATTCTATAGAAGAGATATCTTGAATGCACTACAATTGGATATACCTGATACATGGCAAGATGTTTTAGATATGTTGCCAGAACTTCAAAGGTTTGGTATGAATTTTTACTCGATGTTATCATCTTCTAGTGCGTTTAAATCATTTTCAACGACAATGCCATTTATTATGCAACATGGTGGAAGCATCTATAATGCAGATGTGTTATCTGCATCATTAGATAGTGAGGCTGTTATTGAGGCTATGACGTTAATGACTGATTTATATACAGTTTATGCATTACCACTAGAAGTTGGTAGTTTTTATAACCAATTTAGATATGGCAATATACCAATTGGAATTGGTGATTTTGGCATGTATATTCAACTGTTACATGCAGCACCTGAAATCGCTGGTCTTTGGGATATTGCCCCATTACCCGGCATTGAGTTAAATGGTGAAGTGAACAGAAGTTACGATGGTGCATCAACATCATCTATGATATTTAAAAATTCAACTAAACAAGATGAAGCGTGGACATTCCTAAAATGGTGGATGACATCAAGCATTCAATTAAGTTATGCAGAAAACCTCATGGCATCTTTTGGACCTGAATACATGTGGAATACAGCCAATGTCGAAGCATTTAGTCAAATGAGTATTGATAGAACACATAGAGATGTTTTCTTGGAACAATGGCGTTGGGTTCTGGATACAGCAAAAACCCCTGCAAGCTATATGCTTGAGCGTGAGATATCTAATGCATGGAATAAGGTTGTATATGATGGATTTAATGTACGTACAGCAATGGAAGATTCTTTAGTTTTGGTCAATAAAGAGATTACGCGTAAGATGATGGAATTCGAATTTATTGATTCAAATGGTCAGATCATTAAACCGTATTTGTTGCCAACTAAAGATAACTTAGAGAATTGGGTGAGTAAAGATGACTGAAGTTAAGCAAAAAAGATCTTTGACCAACAAGTCCAAAGAAGAAATTGCTGGTCATATATTCATATTACCTTATGCATTAGCATTTTTAGCATTTATTACAATTCCCGTTATTATGGGTATGTTTTTATCACTAACCTACTTCAATTTATTAGAAGCACCTAGATTTATTTTTTTAAGTAATTATGTCACCTTATTTACAGCAGATGATGTCTTCATGCAACAAGTTATACCAAATACAATTCAATTTGCTTTCTTTGTTGGACCAATTGGGTATATGCTTGGATTCTTCCTAGCATGGTTGTTAGCACAAGTACCACATCGAGCACGGACGATTTTAGCTTTAGTCATCTATTCCCCATCAATGACGGCTGGTGTTGCTATGAGTGTGATGTGGCGTATTATCTTTTCTGGTGATGAAGCAGGGTATTTAAACGCTGTTCTAATTCAAATGTCCGTGATACAAGAACCAATTCAGTGGTTAACAAACCCTGATTACTTAATGCCTGTCATGATTATTGTTACCCTATGGAGTTCCATGGGTATTGGCTTTTTAGCAATGCTTGCAGGGGTCTTGAATATTAATCAAGAATTATATGAAGCCGCGGCAATTGATGGTATGAGTAATAAACTACAAGAAATCTTTTATATCACAATACCGTCGATGAAACCCCAGATGCTTTTTGGGGCTGTAATGAGTTTGGTAGCAACCTTTAATGCAGGATCTATTGGTGTGCAGTTGTCGGGCCAAAATCCAACACCACAAAATGCAGGCCAACTGATTGTTACACATATTGATGATTATGGATTTATCCGCTTTGATATGGGATATGCAGCGGCGATTTCTGTTGTATTATTAATTATGGTTCTAATATTTAATTATGCTGCACATAAACTATTTGGGGAGCGTGATTAATATGGCTAATTATCAAGGTACAAAAATTAATCCTAAAAACTATCATAAATCTCAAATTAAGTTCTTCTTGATTTTAGTTCCGATGGCTATTTTCATGGCATTACCAATATTATACATATTCTCAACAGCATTTAAACCGATTAATGAGTTGTTTGCTTGGCCGCCACAGTTTATTGTGCATGAACCAACAATGAAGAATTTTATTAATTTATTTAATCAGCCTTCAACCACAGGCGTACCAATGACTAGGTATTTATTTAATTCGATAGTAGTAGCCATTATTGTTGTATTTGCTAGTATTTTTGTATCATCTTTAGCAGGATATGCATTATCTAAATTAAAGTTCAAATTGAAGAAAACATTACTAACATTAAATAATGTTGCTATTATATTTGTTGGTGCCAGTGTTGTTATTCCAAGATATTTGATTATAGAAAACCTAGGCTTGGTAGATAATTTTTTAGTGCATATTTTACCGGGACTAGCGATACCAGTTGGTTTATTCTTAATTAAACAGTTTATTGACCAAATTCCTAATGAATTAATAGAGGCAGCAAAAATAGATGGTGCAAGTGAAATAGACATATACTTTAATATCATCTTGCCACTGATTAAACCAGCACTTGCAACCATTGCAATCGTCTCATTCCAAGGTGTTTGGAATAATACAGAGATATCTACAATCTATATTCATAACGAATCCTTAAAAACATTTGCTTTTTACATGTCAACCCTAACCACACAAGCAAATGCAGTGGCTGGACAAGGCATGGCTGCAGCAGGTAGTTTGGTGATGTTTATACCAAATCTTGTTATATTCATCTTTCTACAAAAGAATGTCATGGATACAATGGCACATTCTGGAATGAAGTAGGGGGTGGTAATTATGAAGAAGAAAATTATTATAATTATATTATTTATGCTCAACCTGATTGTCAGTATTAACTTAAGCACAGCGTCTGTAATAACAAATTCTGCACCATATAACACCTTTACTATTGGTCCTTCAGGCGATCTTGTTTTAACTCAAACAGCATATGAACCAGCGGGCATACTTGCCATGGATGCTGCGTTAAATCAACCACAAGATATGTATATTAAAGATGATTATATCTATATCGCAGATACTGGTAATAAACGCATTTTAAAGACGGATCTAAGTGGCAATATAGATATATTATTAACCGGTTTGGGTGAACCAACTGGTGTACATGTGGATGAAAATAATTTATTGTATGTGGCGGATAGATTGAATCGAACAATAACTATATATGATGAAATGTTAAACATTGTTAATGTTATAGAACGTCCTACTGAGCCTATTTTTGGATTAAATAGTCCGTTTGTGCCGTTAAAAATTTCAAGTGGTCCAAGAGGCGTAATTTATGTCACAGGTGAAGGTTCTGTATCCGGTGTTATGCAGTTTAATAGATATGGAGATTTTTTAGGATATCTTGCAACAAACCCAACTCAGTCTAGTTTTTATCGTCAAATTCTCGAGTGGTTTAACCAAGAACTCGCACCAATTACACCGGTATCTCCAGATAACTTAACAATCGATGAAAAGGGTTCTGTATATACAACCTCAATTACTGAGTATATGCCGATAAAAAAATACAATATTGCATCAAGAATCGTATTGTCTCCAATGCATTATGGTCAAACCGCACCGAGTGCTGTATTCATCAATGATTTTGGCAATATCTATACCATTACAGATAAAGGAATCATTCATGAGTATGATAGCAGTGGTAACTTATTATTTGTTTTTGGGATAGATGCACCAAATACTGAAATACTTGGTCTATTTAACAGAGCTGTCGATATAGTTGTTGACTCAAACTATAATCTAATCATACTTGATAGAGGGCGCGGTCAAATCCAAATATTAGAACGTAGTGAATTTACTGCACTTGTTCATGACGGTTTAAAATCACTGAATAGTGGTATATATGATGTTCAACAATGGGAAGATATTTTACGAATGAACTCAGTATTTGCCCTTGCAAACTCTGTTATAGCTAGAACATATTTTAGAACAGGTGACTATCAAACAGCACTATCGTATTATGAAATTGCACAAGATAAAACTGGTTATAGTGATGCATTTTGGCAAGTTAGAAACAACTTCCTTCAAAATTATCTAGGTGGATTTTTAGCTTTTGGGCTAATCTTAGGCTTTGTTTACCTAATTATGAAGCAAGTGGATAAAAAATATGCTATATATGATCCAATTAGAAACTATAATAAAAAGTTAAATAACATAAAAATTATTAGAGAATTAAAGCTTGGCATGCAAGTGTTTAGACATCCAATTGACACATTCCATGAAATAAAACATGAACAGAAAGCTTCAAAGCTGAGTGCAATCATTTTATATGCGCTTTATGTCATTTTAAATGTATTAGCAGTGTTATTTACGGGGTTCTTATTTAATGATAATAATTTAGAAACCTATAATGTATTGACTAGTTTTTTAAGCAGTCTTGGATTACTAATGTTATTTGTATTCTCTAATTATTTAATCTCAACACTATCTAATGGTGAGGGTTGGTTTAAAGATGTATTCATCAGCACAGCATACGCTTTAATGCCATATATTATTTTAACCGTACCACTGATTTTATTATCTCATGCATTAACATTGAATGAGATATTCATTTTTCAATCAGTACTTTATATTAGAGATGCATGGATACTATTGCTGATTGTTTTAATGATTATTGAAATACATAATTACAGTTTTAGGGAACTCATCAAGAATATATTATTAACACTATTTGCTATGGCAGTCATTGTAGCAATGCTAATACTCATATACTTGTTAGTGAACCAAATGTATGACTACATATCAAGCATCATTAGGGAGGTGTGGAATCGTGTTTAAACTTAAAAAACCACTTATAATTTTATTATCAGTCATTGGGTTGCTTGTTATAAGCATTACGATTTCATTTGCTCAAAACCAACCGTTATATAATGATGCAGTCACTACATCATCAGTTATACCCGTTGATGCAACATTAAAATCTAACCGATATACCCAAGTAGATGACTTATCAACAATTGATGAAAATCCATATGTGACCATTAATAATCACGAATTTATAGGCACACATACAGATACAGGTCTTTCTTTATATGTTCATCCGGAACATTTAAGTTTGAGAATTGTTAATGAAAATACAGGCTATATTTGGGGTTCGAATATGGATCATGATTATTTAGAGGAAGGACATCCATTATATGAGTCTAACAACCCACAAACAAATATTAGGCAAGATATAAGTCCGGTATCAATCTCATACTTTAATACAAGTCAAATAACATCAGTCAGATTGAATGAATACTTTTATGAAGGTGCATTTAATGGTACCTTTACAAGGAGAGAGTTAACTGATCAAACCGGCTTTAGTGCACGTATTAAAATGCCTCGATCAGGGATTATGTTTGAATTAATTGTCTATTTAAATGATGAGGGTTTGAATATAGAAGTACCATTTGATTCGATTGAAGATAATGGCAACTTCATTATTTCAACGATAACTATTTATAGAAACTTTGGGTTTACTACAAAAGATGTAACACCAGGGTATGCATTCATACCTGATGGTGTAGGCGCACTCATACGTTACGATGGAACTTATAATAAAAACTATAGTAAAAAGTTTTATGGCCCGGATTTAACTTTAACATCACCTTCGCTAGAACGGTACTTGACAGCTGGACTTTATGGTACAGTTCAAGGCATTCATCAAAATGCTATGATGGTGATATTAAATAGCGGTGCAGCACATGGTACATTAACTTATCAGTCACATAATCCAAACGTGCTATTTAATAGGTTATATACAACTTTTGAATATAGAGATAAATATATTCAAAAATTAAATGCATCCGGTACTTCAACAATTGAACGTATTCAAACAGATAAGAATCGATTTGATATTCATTTTATCTACAAATTTTTATCAGGTGAAAATGCCAGTTATGTAGGATTTTCACATGTATATAGAGAATATTTAAAGCAAAAAGGCAATCAGTTAGAACCGTTACCAACTAAAGATTATATCGACTTACATTTAGATATTTTAGCACTGGAAAGTAAATCAGCTTGGTATGGTAGAGCATCTATTTCAATGACAAATACGACTCAAATCAATGATATAACAACAAACCTTCAAACAAGTGGTATTGAGCATATTGTTACGACGATACATGGATGGCAATCAAGTGGATTATCTAGAACAACACCCAACTTTGGTCGAATAGATGGTGCTTTTGGTAAAATTGCTCAACTAGATAACCCGAACGTTGAAACCTATTATGCAACAACCCCACTACTTGGATATCCAGGTGCATCTGGATATCAAGCAAATGATATTGTAAGAAATCAAGGTAGCGAATTTATTGAAGTGGGTAACCACTACCTATTAAATCCACAGGATGCACTAGATATCTTTAATAAAAACTATGAACGTATACATATTAAAGGTATAAAGAACTTAAGTTTTGAAGTCATGAATTTACTTTACAGTGATTATCATCAAAGATTAAGTCGTAGTGAATCCATGGAAATCATAGAGCAATTTTTAAATATTGCAAATAGAACAATAGTTAGTCAACCATTTGACTATCTATTTGGTGCAGATATCATTAAAGAACTTGAAATGTATTCGTCACAACGTATTGATTTTACGGATACTGTACCATTTCTACCACTGATATTAAGTGGACATAAGCTTGTCTTTGGAAGAAGTGCAAACTTTTTTGCTAATACACAAAATGAACTATTAAGAATGATAGATTATCAAATATATCCAAACTTTTATGTGACACATGAATCTGCAGGATTATTATTGAATACAGATTCCAATAACATTTTTACATCAAAATTTAGTGATTGGCAACCAGAAATCATACGCCAGTATAACTATTTAAATGATGCGCTTAAATTTGTGACCGGTTCATACATTGAAAGTCGTGTTGTTATCGAACCGGGATTTGTCCAAAACACCTATAGCAATGGCGTCGTAATTTATATTAATTATTCTGGACATGCATATACAGCAAATGGTGTCACAGTGCCAATGATGAGTTATGAGGTGGTCTTATGAAGTGGTATAAAAGTATATTTAAATTTATAGGGCATACTAAAAAAGGTACACATGGCGTTGATCAGCTCATCGTATTTAACATAATTAAAATTAGATTAACCAATAAAAGACGTGAAGTGATTGCTGGATATTTATTTATAGGTATATGGATTATAGGCTTCTTATGGTTAACATTATATCCAATTATTATGAGTTTGATTTATAGTTTCGCAAATGTCACCATACCAGGTGGACAAGGTATTCAAATTCATTTTATTGGTATTGGTAATTATTCAAGTATTCTAAATGATGTTCAATTCATAGAAGCACTTCAGAGTTTTATCTTACAATTAATACTTTACTTACCACTTTCAATTATCATTTCAATGTTACTTGCTATGTTACTTAATCAAAAGATAAAACTCAGAGGTTTCTTTCGGTCAATATTCTTTTTACCTGTCATTATTGCTTCTGGACCAATTATGGCAACATTATTTGGTAGTGGTGAACGTTTAGGTTTATTGTCCTCAACTTTAAGTGAGGATATACCACAACAATTAGCAACGTTCTTACCACTGTTTTTAGCAGATTTTATTGGTGGTATGTATACACACTTGATTAATATCTTATGGTTTTCAGGTGTACAAATAATCCTATTTTTAGCAGGACTTCAAAAAATAAATAAAGAGATATATGAAGCTGCTAGTATTGATGGTGCAAGTCCATGGGAGAGTTTTTGGAAAATAACCCTACCAAGTTTAAAACCAATTATATTGGTATCATCAATTTATACGATTGTCATGTTAGCAACTTTTTCAACCAATAGTGTTTTATATAGAATTAATGTTGTTAGGCAACAATCGTTTGGTCAAGCATCTGCACTCGCGTGGGTATACTTCATTGTTATTGGATTGGTTTTAGGTGTTGTTTCTTTCCTACTGATTTATGAAAGAAAAACAAAAGAAAAAAAACAATTAGTGGAGGTTAAACGATGATGCAAGAAAAGTTTAAACCAACACTATCTAAACTTAGAAAGTTGCTTTTAGGTAAGCACTTATCAGATGGTCTGATATTCAAAGTTATTGTATATTTCTTACTTGTTATTGTAGGGTTTGTCTTTATTTATCCAATCCTTGTAATGATCTCATATTCATTTATGAGTCTGGAGGACTTAATAAACCCGACTGTATTTCAGGTACCAACACAAATCTACTTTAGAAACTATATCGATGCATTTTTAGCATTAGATTATACCAATGTGTTTTTTCAATCAATGGTTGTAACACTCATACCAGCATTACTTCAAACCTTTATTGCATCCTTAATTGGGTATGGATTTGCAAGATTTGAGTTTCCATTAAAAAAACTATGGATGTCACTAGTGGTTATTGTATATATGATTCCACCACAAGTATATTTAATTCCTAGATTCGTACTATTTAATGATTTGGGATTACTAAATAATGTAGGTTCCATTTTAATACCTGCAACATTTGGTCAAGGTTTGAATTCATCTATATTTATATTGATTTTTTATCAGTTTTATAAAATGGTACCTAAAGCACTTGATGAAGCTGCTCAAATTGATGGTGCGAATAGGCTATACATATATTTCAAAATCGCTATACCGTTATCAATTCCTTCGTTTATTACAACATTTCTATTTTCATTTGTCTGGCAATGGAATGAAACATTTCAAACCTTTATATTCTTAGGTGATGGTTGGCAAACACTACAAACAAGACTTGCGATATTTGTCAGTGCTGCACAAGGCAATCAAGTGACTATTATTGAATCAGCTCAAAATGAAGCGCAAGCTATGGCGGGTAATATATTAATAATGATACCGATGTTGATTGTGTACTTCATCCTTCAAAGACACTTTATTGAAGGTGTTGACAAGTCTGGAATAACAGGAGAATAAAATGAAAAAAATTATTACAATATGGATACTTATATTTGGGGCATTGTTATTGGTAGCCTGTACAAATGGTGCAGAAAGTACTGAACTAACACGCACTGAAAGCAGCATATTAGCACTAGAAAAAAGAAAGTCATTTGATTTTTTTTGGGAACAAGCAAATACAATTGTAACGGATAATGGGTATGGACTGATACCAGATAGATATCCAACAAACCCTAGTATTTCTTCAATTGCATCCGTTGGATATGGTTTGGCTGCGTATGTGGTTGGTGCTGATGAAGGTTGGATTACATTTGAAGAGGGTTATGAGCGAGCTGATGGTACCTTAGACATGCTCTTAAGACTTGATCGGGTAAATGGTTTTTATTATCACTTTTTAAACACAAGAACTGGTGCAAGAGCTTGGGACTCTGAGATATCTATTATTGATACGGGTATATTACTCATGGGTGCTATTGCAGCAGGTGAATATTTTGGAGACGATATACAAACAAAGGTTAACATGATTTATGAAACAGTTGATTGGAATTGGTATTTGAATAAATCTACTAATTTGTTTTATATGGGTTATAGCCCAGAAACCGGGTTTAGTGGTTCGTGGGACCATGTATCCGAACAGCTCATGCTTTATATTTTAGCTTCTGGAGCGCCGGTACATTCGGTTTCTAAACAACCATATGAAACGGTTATGGCAATCCAAAAATCAAGTTATTTGGGAACCTATATCTCAGAAAAGAATCCTGAATTATCTGTAGAAACACCGTTTTACTATACGTGGAATGGATCTTTATTCCAACACCAATTTTCACATGCATTTATAGATTTTAATACCTATCAAGATCCAGATGGTATCAACTGGTTTGAAAATGCAAGACTTGCTACACTTGCTAACTATGCTTATACACAAGATTTTAGTGATATATATAAAACATATAGTAGTAATAGCTGGGGAATTTCCGCTGGAGATGGACCACTTGGTTATAATGCCTTTGGGGCTAAACCGGCCAAGGACAATAGACATAATGGAACCATAACACCATACGCAGCAATTGCCTCAATTAACTACACACCAAAACTAGCAGCCAAAGCAGCCGTATATTTTTATCAAGAAGTAGAAGGCTTATTTGGAACATATGGATTTAAAGATGCCTTTAACTTAGGGTTACATGATCCGATGTTAAATATTAATTTATCGAATCATACACCATGGATGGCCGAAGATGTCATTGGTATTGATAAAGGTATTACATTATTGATGCTCGCAAACTACAATAATCAAATAATTTGGCGTCAAATATTGAAAAATGACCACATACTTGCAGGCTTAACAATACTTGGTTTCACAAAAAACAGTGAATAAAATAAGAAATTAGTATAAATCACTTGAAAAAGTAACCGTTTTCATATATAATATATTTGCAGTTATCGAAACGTTTCAATTTAAGAAAAGCAAAGAAAAAATCAAAGAAAGTAAAAAGAACAAAGGAGAAAAAAATGAAAAAAATTATTACTAGTATATTACTAGTTCTTGGTTTAGTTATTTTGGTGGCGTGTGATCCAGTAGCTACTGAAACAGATACGACAAAACCTGTAATCATGGGTGCTGATCCAGCAACCATTACAGTAGGGGATGAATTTGATCCATTAGAAGGTGTTACTGCTGAAGATGATGTTGACGGGGAAATTACACTAACAGCAGCAAACATCACAGGCACAGTAAATACAGAAGTTGCTGGCGAATACACATTAACCTATAAAGTTGAAGATGCTGCTGGTAATGAGGCTGAAAAAACTAGAGTTGTAACTGTAGTTGCACCAGCACCTTTAGGCAACTTAATTGGTGGCGATTTTGAAAGATCAGCCATTACTGGCGTTGATGGTTGGGTAACATGGTTTGATGATTCAGAAGCAAATGGTTATGACGCTGCATTTTCAATTGAAGATGGTGTTGCAGTCATAGACATTATCGCTTCTGGTGAAATGGATACACAATGGTGGGCTGTACAAGTTCAATATAATAAGATTATGTTAGAACCATTCGTATCATATACACTAGAGTTTAGAGTAAGAGCAGATGAAACACGCTACATGAATTATCAAATTCAAGGTGGCGGTATACCTGATGGTGGCAAGGCTTTTGGTGAAGCAAACTTTACAGAAGTAACCACAACCTGGCAAACAATCACTAAAGACTTCTATGTTAAAGGTGATGCAGTTGATGCACAACTTCAATTCGCTTTTGGTAACTTCCATGAGGAAACTGGTGTACCTGAAGCTTATAGACGTGTATTAACTAAAGTGTATCTAGATGATATTAAAATTGTCGAAGGTCCTGAGTTAGAAAATCAAGCACCAGTGGTTACTGCACCAGACCTATTCATTAAAACTGGTACACCGATAGGTATTAAATCAGGCATTAGTGTTCAAGATGACTTTTCACCAATTACTGTTGCTGATGTAACCGTTGTACAAAGTCAAACAGATGAAATAGTCTTTGATCCTGCAAACCCTGCTAAAGGTGTTTACACATTTACAGTGACTGCAGAGGATGAAGAAGGTCTAGAAACTGAGTTAACAAGAAAAATTACTGTTGCTGATCCTTGGAACCGTCCAACAACATTTGCTGTAACTGCAGAAGGTGGTTGGGATGTTGCTAATGCACCGGGATGGTTCTTAAGACAAGTTGATCAAGAAGATTCAGAAAACTGGTTATCATATACAGATGATGATGCAGGCGAAGTCGCAATCACAATTGAAAAGATTGCATCAGGCGATTGGATGGCATCATATAGAGTAGGCGATATTATGTTCTTTGCCGGAGAATATACAATTACATTTGAAGTTAAAGCGGATGATGCAAGAGATTTAAGAATTGCAATCGAAGGGGCTGGTTTAGAGTTAACTGAAGCATTTAAGCACATTCAAGTAACAACTGATTGGACGACAGTCACATTAACCTATAACTTTGAAACAGATCAAATGAATAAAGGGTTAGACTTCTGGTTTGGAACATTAACAATTAATAGACTAGATGCAGATCCAAACCCATATACAGCAGCTGATGATGTATTAACAACAATGTATTTTAGAAATCTAGAAGTTTCATACGAAGCATAGTATATATTATATAAAAGAATACTTAAAGCAAAACGAAGCGCATGAAGTCCAAAATGGACCTCGTGCGCTTTGTTTGTTACAGCTAAATGAGTAAACTTATATGTTATTAAACGATAACTGAAAATAATTTTCAAAAATTGAAATTAAATCATTTGACATGAAAATAATATAAGAGTAAAATGTAAAAAACTAATAAAAGAGGACAAGCATTTGATAACAAGAGAAGCAATCATTGAAAGTATTCAAACACATGATGTCAAATATATTCGTTTAATGTTTACAGATATGTTGGGGATTATAAAAAGTGTTGAAGTTCCAAGTAATAAAATAGACAAAGTTTTAAATAATGAACAGATGTTTGATGGTTCATCTATTGAAGGGTTTGTTAGAATTCAAGAAGCTGATATGTTTTTATATCCGGATTTAAGCACTTGGTTAATTTTACCTTGGGAAAAACTAAAAGAAGGCACTGTTGCCAGGTTAATATGTGATATTCACAGACCGGATGGTTCTAGTTTTGAAGGGGATCCTAGAGCTGTATTAAAAAAGGCATTGAAGTATATGTCAAAGTTAGGATTTTCTAAGTTTAATGTTGGTGTTGAACCAGAGTTTTTCTTATTTAAACTAGACAGTGACAATCAACCAATTATCAAATTTACTGATGAAGGTGGTTATTTTGATTTGGCACCATTAGATGCGAGTGTTGATGTACGTAGGGATATTACACTGGAATTACAAAAGTTAGGGTTTACCATCGAAGCATCGCATCATGAGGTTGCTAAAAGCCAACACGAAATTAATTTCCAGTTTGATAATGCACTGGAAGCTTGTGACAATATCCAAACGTTTAAGTTGGTTGTTAAAAACATTGCAAGACGTCATGGGTTTCATGCAACTTTTATGCCTAAACCAGTTTTAGGCATAAATGGTTCAGGCATGCACACCAATACCTCACTTGCAGATGAGACAGGCAAAAATGTATTTTTTGATCAAGGTGCAAAGAACAAATTAAGTCAAATTGCACACGGATTTATTAGTGGTGTTTTACATCATGCAAAGGCAATGTGTCTGTTAACAAATCCAACCGTTAACTCTTATAAACGTTTGGTACCGGGATATGAGGCCCCATGTTATATTTCATGGAGTGAACAAAACCGTTCAACAATGATACGTATTCCGGCATCTAGAGGTGCTGCAACACGTGTAGAAATTAGAAGTGTTGATGCCACGGCAAATCCATATTTAGCAGTTGCAGCTATTTTGATGGCTGGTTTATATGGTATTGAAAATAAGTTAGACATTAAACCTGTTGAAAAAAACTTATTTGAAATACCAAGATCAGAAAGAAAAGCAT
Source organism: Acholeplasma sp. (assembly GCA_041675665.1). Classification (GTDB taxonomy): domain Bacteria; phylum Bacillota_I; class Bacilli_A; order Acholeplasmatales; family Acholeplasmataceae; genus Acholeplasma. The sequence goes on from JBAYTJ010000007.1 coordinate 13,358, forward strand.
TGGGTGTGGAAAATTTACCATCAAGTTTAAAACATGCACTTGATATGTTTGAAGCATCAGATTTTATTCAAAAAGTCGTTGGTAAACACTTAACAGAAAAACTCATCATAGCAAAAAGTAAAGAGTGGGATAATTATAGACTTTATGTATCTGATTGGGAGATTAAAAGATATATAGATCAATACTAAATGAAAATAGGGTAAAAATATGTGTGGAATTGTTGGTTACATTGGTAAAGAAAATGCAAGAGATATTATTGTTACAGGGTTAATGAGATTAGAATATAGAGGCTATGATTCAGCAGGTTTAACGCTATTTAATAAAGATGGAAGTAAATTTGATATTTATAAAGATATTGGTCGGGTTGAAAAATTAGATATTTCAACGGATAAATTAATGTCACATATTGGAATTGGGCATACTAGATGGGCAACACACGGTATGGTGAATCAAACAAATTCACATCCGCATAGTTCACATAGTGGGCGGTTTGTTATTGTACATAATGGTGTGATTGAAAACTATCTGGAATTAAAACTAAAATATTTGAGACACAGTCAGTTTAAAAGTGATACGGATACAGAAGTTATTGCGCACTTAATTGAAAATTTCTCAAAAGAATTTAGTGTTGAGGTTGCAATTTTAAGAACCTTAAAACTACTTAAGGGTTCTTATGCATTATTAATAATAGATACTTTGGATAGTCATAAACTGTATGCTGCTAAAAACAAACCACCACTTTTAATTGGACGTGCTAATCATGGTATTACGGTAACATCAGATATGATGGCACTTGTTGATTATGCAACAGAATTTATTGATTTAGAAGATAAGTCCTTTATTGTTGTATCAAACAATGATATCAAAATATTTGATTATGAACATGAACCATTAACATATAAACCGCAAACACTAACGATGCAAAAAGAAAGTACCGAAAAAGGTATTTTTCCGCATTATATGTTAAAAGAGATTCATGAAGAACCGTTAATTATTCGTAAGATCCTAAATAAGTACTTTAAAGATGAAAAGGTGCTTATGGATCAAAACTTAGTAGAGGCACTGGATTTTAGCCAAAGAGTATATATTATTGCAGCAGGTACATCTATGCATGCAGGTCTTGCCAGTAAACAAGCTATAGAGACTTTTACAGGTAAGCCTGTTGAGGTGATCTTAGCATCTGAGTTTGTCTATAATGACTATCTCATAGACAAAATTCCGTTTTTTATATTAATATCTCAAAGTGGTGAAACAGCAGATTTAATTGCCGCTTACAAAAAGTTAAAAGCAGATAAATATAAAGTATTGACTGTTACTAACGTAAATACATCATCACTGGCTAAGTTAAGTGATTTTGTCTTAGGTTTGGAAGCTGGTCCTGAAATTGCAGTCGCATCAACCAAAGCTTATGTTGCACAAATTTGTGTTTTAATGATTTTGGCATACCGTTTATCAAGTGGGGTGTTTCCACTCAAGCAAGAACTTTCAAAAATAGCCTCCAATATGGAGGCTATGTTGTCTAACACAAATGATATTCAAAAAGTTGTAAGTCAAAAAGTTTATAAACAAAATTTATTTTATATTGGGCGTGGCACTGATTATGCAACAGCACTTGAAGCAGCACTCAAACTTAAAGAAGTTTCTTATATTCATACAGAAGGATTTGCTGCTGGAGAGCTTAAGCATGGTACGATTGCTTTAATTGAAGAAGGTACACCTGTTATAGCAATTGTTACCAATCCTTTAACCAACTTAAAAACTAGAAGTAATCTTCAAGAGGTTGTATCAAGAGGTGCTGTGCCGATTGTTTTAACAACCAAAAGTCTTTCAACCAAGGCAGATGATATTGTTATTGAAGATGTCGATCCAATACTATCGCCTATAGCCATGGCATTACCAACCCAGTTGATTGCATATTATGCTGCACTCAATTTAGGGTATGACATTGATAAACCGAGAAACTTAGCTAAAAGTGTTACTGTTGAATAGATGTTGATTAAGTATTAAAAATCCATCTTATCTATAACAGTCTTTAATATGTTTGAAGAATTTTTTAATGATGCCATCTCTGAGTTATTTAAATTTAGTTTTACAATATGGTCGATACCATGTTTATTAATAACTGCTGGTAGGCCAATATATATATTATCAATATCATAGGTATGATCATTTAAAACAGAAATTGTCATAATGCCATTTTCATTATTGAAGATGGCTTTTGTAATACGTACGAGCGCCATACCAATACCATAGTATGTTGCTTGTTTTCTACTTATGATGTTATATGCGGCATTCTTTACATCTAAATATATTTGATCTAAATCAGAAAATTTAATGTGGTTGGGCATCGAGTCAATCACATCTTTTAATGGTTTAACACCGACATAAGCATTTGACCAACAAACAAACTCAGAATCACCATGCTCACCTAAAATATAGGCATGAATATTTCTAACATCAATGTTAATATATTTTGACACTTCATAACGTAGTCTAGCAGTATCAAGTGAGGTACCACTACCAATAACTCTAGATGATGGTAAGCCTGAGGCTTTCCATACAACATAAGTTAGTATATCAACAGGGTTTGTAGCAACCAAAATAATGCCATCAAAAGCTGATGCCATAATTTGAGATACAACAGATTTCATTATTTTAGCATTACGGTTTAATAGATCTATTCTTGTTTCACCATCTTTTTGATTGACCCCGGCTGTAATAACAACCAAACGTGCGTCTTTGCAATCATCATAACTACCAGCACGTATGAGCATCTTTCTTGGGGCGAATGCGAGACCATGGTTCAAATCCATTGCCTCTCCAACAGCTTTTTTTTCATCAATATCAATTAAAATAATTTCTTCAACGGCACCTTGATTGACAAGTGCATAAGCATAACTCATACCAACAAAACCAGTACCAACAATAACAACTCGATTATTTTCCATAACGTCTGACCTCCATATATAGTTAAGTATATAATAATTTCTATAAATATGATGGTTATAAACACTTTAAATTAAGGGGATAAGTCATTCATACGGCGTGTTAATCATAGAATATAATACATAATCAACTGAAGATAAAACAGAGGCTTTATTTATTTAAATATTTATATTATAATAGACATGTAATTAAATCATATGATGAGTAAAGAAATGTAGACAATATCATTTTATAGAGAGTCTTTAAACGGTGGAATAAAGATAGATGGTTGTGTACTTATGGCTTTAGGAGTAGTTTATTCAAATGTAGATGGAGAATAAACCGTTTAATCTTGCGTTAAAGGATTAAAGTGCTATTTATAATAATTATAAATAGAACTAAGGTGGTACCGCGGATTTATTAAAGTTCGTCCTTAGACTAATTTTTAGTTTAAGGATTTTTTTTAGGAAAAAAGGAGCAGATGATGGATAAGAAAAAGTATTATATATCAACAGCAATTGCATATGCATCAGCAATCCCGCATATTGGGAATGTTTATGAAATAATTTTGGCAGATGCAATCGCCCGTTTTAAGCGCTTGGAAGGTTATGACGTATATTTCCAAACAGGTACTGACGAACATGGTCAAAAGATTGAAAATAACGCTAAAAATCAACAATTAGAGACCGCTGATTATGTCGATATGATCTCAAATGAAATTCAACGTATTTTTGATTTGGTTCATGTTAGTTATGATAAGTTTATTCGTACAACGAATAAAGATCATAGTGCAGCTGTTCAATCAATTTTTGAAAAATTAATTGAACAAGGAGATATTTATTTAGGTAAGTATGAAGGTTGGTATTCTATTGCTGATGAAGCTTTTTTAAATAAGACAGATATCGTAGATGGTTTAGGACCTAGTGGTGATATTCCAGTTTGGATGAGTGAAGACACTTACTTTTTTAAACTAAGTAAGTATCAAGAAAGAATTATCAAACATATTAAAGATAATCCATCATTTATCGAACCTGAAAATAGAAAAAATGAAGTTTTACAAAGTTTCTTAAGTGAAAAACTACCTGATTTAAGTGTTTCTAGAACATCTTTTAAATGGGGTATCCCAGTTAAGAGTAATCCAGATCATGTGATTTATGTATGGATTGATGCGTTAAGTAATTATATAACTGGTTTAGGCTATAACTTAGACAGTGTATCTGAAAATATGGATAAATTTTGGCCAGCTGATTTACATTTAATTGGTAAAGATATTATGCGTTTCCATGCAATATATTGGCCAGCATTATTATTAGCCTTAAATTTACCACTACCAAAAAAGATTTTTGGGCATCCTTGGGTATTGGTAGATAAAAATAAAATGAGTAAGTCTGTTGGTAATACACTTTATACAGATAAACTTGTAAAACATTTTGGTGTGGATGCATTAAGATATTATGTGTTACACGAGATTCCTTATAGTGCAGATGGCAATATTACCTATGAATTAATGATTGAAAGAAGTAATTCTGATTTAGCCAATACTTTAGGTAACTTAGTTAACCGTACCATAGGTATGGTTAACAAATACCAAGATGGTTTGGTTAAAAACATACAGATACATGAACCATTTGAATATAGTTTAAAAGATAAATGTGAAGCATTATTAGATAAAGTTACAAATTTAATGAATGATTTACGTGTAGGTGATGCAATCGAAGAATTGATGATTGTTGCCCGTGCTGCAAATAAGTATATTGATGTTTCTGAACCATGGAACTTAAATAAAAATGGCGAAACCAAAAAGTTAGGTCATGTATTATATAGTTTGGTAGAAACGATTCGCATATTGGCTGTATATCTTCAAAGTTACATGCCAGAAACTGCTTTAAAGATATTTGAGCAGTTAAATGTTGAACCTTCTGGCTTAGATAGTGTTAAAATATTTGGTAAGTACAAAGAACAACAAATTGGTACTGCTAAAGTATTGTTTGAACGTTACGATTTAGAAAAGAAATTAGATG
>JBAYTJ010000008.1:0-18175 GCA_041675665.1 Acholeplasma sp.
CGAATCAATTATTCGCAGGATCTAGTTACTATAATGTGTATTATAACTATGATAGCCTATATGGTATTTATTCATTACCAAGTGAAGGTGAAGATGCGTATGAAGCAATCCGTACATCTTCTAAGAACTCTACATTATTACCTGCTGATTTAGTTGTACATACATTTAACTTCTTAGCATTCTCAATGGATAACTTTTATGGTTTAAAAGACTTATTTGAAGTTGAAACATATTATGATCTATTATTTGAAAGTAAAGATGCATTATTAAACCCAACAGCAACACGTTTAGAGGTTGCATTAAGTGACTTTTTAGTTGAAGTCATTGATGAGCCACATACATCATATGGGTATCCTGGTTATTATACAAGAGCGGGCTATAGTGGACCGTCTGTTGGTAGTATCTTAGACTTTGGTCCAAGATTTAGAAGTTGGTATATGGATGGGCTTGTTGCAACCGATACTCAAATTGGTTTAAAATGGGGCGAGGCAAGCGGTAATGCTTGGAATGCATCCGCATCTACTAGAGAAATGTTTTGGTTTTTAGATGAAGCTAAAACATCTGCTGTATTATCACTAGATAGTTTTTCAACATCGGATATTGTTGAGGATACTGTTTGGAGTGATGAAACCTTACTAACCATATTAAAACAAGATACACACATCTTCCCTAAATTAGAAGGCGGCAGTAAATATTTTTACTATAATGAATCATCTAAAACAGAATTTGTTGCAGAAGTATTAATTAAAGGCTTAAATCAAGCAGATAAAGCGAATTATGATGCAGCCTTAATGAGTGCCGGATTTGTAGCAAGTGAAAGCAATTTAAATTATGTTAAGACAGAAGGTGACTTTACGTATTATGCAGCTGTTTCTTATAATAGTATATATGAAACTGTAACATTAAGTTTTAACGTTCAAAATCAAGCAGATGCAGTTGAACCACTACTTGTTAATAGCGGCAAAGAATTAATTTTTGCAGATAGTGCTGTTTATATGGAATTCCAATTAGAATTAATTAAGAAACAAGCACCTGCACTTGAAAATGTCATTTTAGACATTACATGGAATACAGGTGGTAATGTTGGTGCTTTATACCGTGTGGTTGGATTTATTACAAGTGAACCATTTGCCGTATCTAGCATGAGTGGTGATACAAAGTCTGAGTCAACATCCTATGTATATATAGATGGTGTTGATCTATATACAGATTTAAATTGGGGTTTACTGACAACACCAACATCATTTTCAGCAGCCAACAGTCTAGCAACCATTTTCCAAGAAAACAGTTTGGGTCCAATTATTGGTATAACCTCTGGTGGTGGTGCATCAAGTATTACACCAGTATTATTACCTAGTGGTTCAGCCTTTACAATGTCATCCAATAATATTGGGGCATACCGTACAGGTTCAGGTACAGAAGCAGATCCTTATGTATACCATGCCAATGAGTTTGGTATTGCACCAACATATCCAGTTAGTATGGCAAATATCTATGATGAAGCAACACTACTTGATGCAATGGAAGATTATTACAATTAAAAGTGATGATTTGTTTGATTATCAAAGATAAATCATAAAAAATAAACCTGAAAAAAATCGAAAAACGACGTTTTTAGGTCAAAAAGGGTCTAAAAAATGATTTTTTGACCTAGAAAACGTTTTCAAATGTATTTTTTTAGTGCACAATTAAAATTTACATGATATAATAGCATACAAATTAATTATAAGAAGAGAGAGAGGAAAATTATGATTAAAAAATTATTAGCCACATTATTCTTAGCGACAGCTGCTTTAGTATTAGTAGCATGTGGGCCAAGTTCAACATCAAGCTTGGTATATCGCGACTTTGCCGCTGGAACGGTTGCAGAACCGGAAGCGCCAGAGAAAGAAGGATACAGATTCGCTGGTTGGTTTAGAGGAAAAGCTGGGTTAACTTGGCTTGAACCAGAAGCCGTAGAATTCCCATTCGAGGCAGCAGAAGAAGTGAGATTATACGCTTACTTTGAACCACTAGATTCTAAAGGTGTAAATTACACAAAAGATGAAACTTACTATACAAGTTTAACATCAGACACAAAGGTTATTTTAAACCCGTTAACTTATGAATATAGCCATGAGGATACAATGATTGCAGATCTTGCAACTTCCCTTTTTGCTACAGAAGTCGACTGGGATAAAGCAATCTCTGAAGGTGTTGCTGACTATGTAGGTGACTTCAGCAAAATTGTTGCAAAAGAGTACTCAATTGAAGCGTTAGATTATTCAACGATTCTAGTTGGGGCAACACGTTTCCCATATGATCTAGATGGTAATGACTTTACTGTTGATGGTAAATATGACCGTACAGGATCTACACAAGTCCAAAAAACGGTATGGAGATACGACATTAGAGAAGATATTTTCTTCGAAGATGGCACTCAAGTTACTGCAGATACTTATGAATATACATTAAAACAATATTTAGATCCTGCACAAAATAACTTTAGAGCAAACTCTTACTATAAAGATGCTGACAACAACCAAGGTTACCCAATTGCAAATGCAAGTGAGTACTTTAAACAAGGTACTGAAGATTCAGAAGGTAATGTTAGACCAGCAGTAGACTGGGCAGATGTAGGATTCAAAGTTATTGATGACTTTACATTTGAAATTACAACATTTGAAGCTATTTCACAAGCATCAGCTGTAGGTTTTGGTAATATCAGATTAGTTCACCCTGCTAAATATGCTGCATCACTAGATGCTAATGGTGCAAACTCAACTTATGGTACACCGCAAAATCCTTATGTATCTTATGGTGCTTATGTCATTAAGAGTTGGGACGAAAACCAAAGACTTATTTTCAATAAGAACTATGAATATGTATATAGAGAAACTATTAACTATAAATCAGTAGTTTATGAAATAGTTGAAGATATTGCTGCTCGTATGGCATTATTCAATGAAGGTAGTTTAACTGGTGTTGGCTTAATTTCTCCATACTATGAACAATATGCAGAAAATCCTAATGTTTATAGATCATGGGATGGTTATCCACAATACTTAATTATTAATTATGCACCGTCAACATTAGCTGACAGTCCATATCAAAAACCAGCAATTACTGCTGATGCAAGATTCCGTCAAGCTTTATTCTTTGGCTTTAACAGATCAGAGTTTGGTAATACAGTTTATGCGCCGAATACGCCATCACTATTACCTGTTCCTCAAGATACTAAAGCATATGTTCAAGATCCACTATACTATTCTCAATCACCTAACCACTTACGTGTATTAGAAGCATTCGGTATTGTTGAAGGTACAGGCGGATTCTTAGAACAAAGAGCAAGAACATTATTTAATGAAGCATTTGATGATTTCAAAGCTGCTAACCCAGAACATACTGGTCCAGTCAGATTAAAATTCATTATGGATAACTCGCCATTAGGATTAGACTTAGCAAACTGGATTAAAAACAGTTATGAACAATTATTTAATGCTGATCCTGCAAACCCTGATAAACTAGTCGTAGATGTTGTTGAATCTACACTAGCTGCTACAAATGCTGCACGTGCTGCTTGGGACTTTGACCTATACTTAGCGTCAGTTGGTTTCGGTAGTTCAAGTGGTATTCAATGGCAATACGGTGGTATTGGTTACTTAGGTGGTATGATTGCAGCAGGATTTGGTTTACAAATGCCGTTTAGTGCTGATGGTGAAACTTATGAACCATTTATGACAGAAGAACAGGAATTAGACTTAAGTGTTACTTATGACTACTTAGTAGATTTAGGTGAAGAATACATTTATGCAGTTGATGAAGATGATGCATATCTACGTCCAGCATATGTTGAGTTATATGAAGGCTTACAAGCTGATGGTGACAAACCAGAAGGTATCTTTATAACATCAGTATTTGACATGGCATACATGGTATATGCGGATGCAGTACCTTGGGATGGCACAGCATCTGAACCATTCCCTGGATCAACTCAAGAAATTTGGAAGATTGTTGAAATGTTTGAAATGACATTCTTCGAAAATGTACCGGTTGTACCAACAGTTACAAGATCATCTGCTACTATTTATGCAGAAAACGTTACAATTGAATGGCCAGAATTCCACGGTTCATTTGGTTGGGGTGCGAATAGATATCGTTATTTAACATCTGATGAAATGTTCGAAGATGGATTATATAACAGCTTTAAAGCAGCGTTTGAAAATCAATAAGAATTAATGTTTTATCATATGAAGTAAGGCATACAAAATAGAAAAGCGCCTGAATTGAGATACCTCATTCAGGCGCCTTCTCTATGTAAATGTATACCTGTTACACATATTTTTTTACAAAGTAAAAATATCATTTAGCATATTTTTATTTTTTAAAGAAACTTGTTATATAATAGCTAAAATAATGTATAATAGCATATAAACAGTTTTTAACACACAATAAAATTCAACAAAGGAGTGATTTTATGGCTTCATATCTAATGAAAAGAATGGGTTTAATGGTTATAACATTCATTGTTACGGTCTTTCTATTCTTCATGTTTATTAAATTAATGCCGAACAGCCAACCAACACTAAATGATCCGATTCTGCAGGAGAGATATGCAGAAAGAGAAGGATGGAATGAACCAATTCCAGTCCAGTTTGGTATTTGGGTAAATAATATCTTCACGGAAGGTTCTTTTGGTTTTTCAGCGAATAAAAGACAAGATGTAGGGGCATACTATTTTTCTAAGATGCCAGCATCGATTCAAATCAATATTATCCCATATCTACTTTCTATTCCGATAGCAATTAGCTTGGGTATTTTAGCAGCGCTTTATAAAAACAAGTGGATAGATAACTTAATATCTGTCGGAATAATGGTCTTTATTTCAATTCCTTATTTCGTTGTTATTGTTATTATTCAGTTTGTTTTCTATTTCGAATTAAGTTGGCTACCTTCACATGTTGTCGCCACGTCCACCGACTTTGCAAGTAATTATTGGTGGGCATTATCGACATACTTTATGCCTGTAGCTGTATTAACACTGGTATCTGTTCCAGGTTTAGCAAGAAGTGTTCGTGCTGAGTTAACAGAACAATTAACACAAGATTATATGTTACTTGCAAGATCTAAAGGTTTAACTAAGCGTCAAGCAACTTTCCGCCATGCATTGAAAAATGCATTAGTGCCTTTCTTACCTGGTATTTTTATCGGTATTATCGGTATTATTAATGGTGGTTTGATTACCGAAAAACTATTTAGAGTCGACGGCACTGGTCGTATTTACTTGGATGCATTCCAATCAATTCCACCAGATTACGCGATGTTAATGTTAATTACAACATTTGGTCAATTTATTGCACTATTATCTGCAATTGTTGGTGACTTATCATACACACTAATTGATCCAAGAGTTAGAGTAGGGAGTGGAAAACTATCATGATAGATATTGATAAAAGTAAACTTGTATTAGTCCATGATAATGACGATACAATTAAAGACGTACCACTTGAAACTAAAGAAATTGGTTACTATAAGGATTCATGGAATAGATTTAAGAAAAACAGAGCATCATTGATTGCATTTATAATTATTTGTATCATTATGGTCTTTGTTGTTATTGGTCCAGAATTGAAGCCATATTCATTACCATCTGATAATTCAAACTTAGCTAGACGTTTTAGGTTTTTAGAACCTAAAGTTCCTATTTTAGAAAACTTTGGTATCTTAGATGGTACAAGAGAAATAAAAGCTGGTAAACAGTTCTGGCACCATATGGCAAATGCAGAATTTGGAGAAGGTATCATTATTTCTGGGTTTCCACAAGAATTAATCGATAATCTAAATCACCCTGATTATGCTGGTATTACAGAATTTGTGGTTAAGGTTGATTCATATCGTTATACAAACTATATTGAATCTTATATGCCAGTTACTTATTATTCGGGTGTATCTGGTGATCCACTAGATCCAGTATTAGAAACATTAGATGAAGCTGGGTTAGCTGACTATTTGGAAAAAAATTATATTATAGATATTCACCGTATAATTGAACTAACAAATCCTGTAAATGATGATATCACATATCAGTACAAGGTTCGTGTAGACCGTTTTAAAATGGCACTGAACCAATCACCTGAAGACACTTACTTCTGGTTAGGGACAAATAAAGATGGACTTGATTTATTTACGGAGTTATGGAAGGGCGCTAGAATCTCCATATTAATGGCACTATCAATTGTAATTATTAATTCAGTTATTGGATTAACATTAGGTGCAATTGTTGGTTACTATGGTGGGGTTCTTGACTTGCTATTCGATAGATTTGTTGAGATCATTGCTTCCATCCCGTTCTTATCTGTTCTGGTATTACTAACACTACGATATGGTAATGCAATGTGGGTTGTCTTAGTCGCATTTACTGCACAGGGCTGGATTGCCTCCTATGGTACTGGTAGAATGCAGTTTTATAGATTCAAGAACCGTGAATATGTATTGGCGGCTAGAACATTAGGTGCATCCGATGCCAGAATTATGTTTAAGCATATCTTACCAAACACATTAGGTTTAATTGTTACAAGTTATGCACTTGCAATTCCTGCCTTTGTCTTTAGTGAAGCGAGTTTCTCATTCTTAGGCATCATTAATTACAAGGAAGCTTTATCTGTAGGTATGTTAATTGAGCAAGGACGTGCAGAAATGCATACCTATCCATTCTTGTTAATATTCCCTTCATTATACATTGCGATATTAATGATTGCGTTTAACTTATTTGGTAATGGTTTAAGGGATGCATTCAATCCGTCATTGAGAGGTGTTGAATAATGAACGAAAAAATATTAGAAGTTAAAGACTTAGCAATTTCTTTTAAAACTCAATATGGTATCTTACATGCAATTAGAGGTGTATCTTTTGATTTACATAAAGGTGAAACTTTAGCAATTGTTGGAGAATCAGGTAGTGGTAAAAGTGTAACCTCTCGTGCAATTATGGGCTTATTAGCTGGTAATGCCATTTATGAGGGCGGATCAATTATGTATCAAGGCCGTGACCTTACACAAATTCCTGAAGATTTATTCCATGAGATTCGTGGAACAAAAATTTCAATGATTTTCCAAGATCCAATGAGTTCTTTAAACCCAATTATTACTGTTGGTAAGCAAATTTCAGAAGCACTCGTATTTAAAATGGGTATGCCAGAAGAAATGGCAAAGAAACGTGCAATTGAATTAATGGAACTTGTAGGTATTCCAAGTGCCGAGAAACGTTATAACCAGTTCCCATTCCAATTTTCAGGTGGGATGCGACAAAGAATTGTTATCTCTATTGCGCTTGCAAATAATGCAGAAGTATTAATTTGTGATGAACCTACAACTGCACTTGACGTTACAATTCAAGGACAAATTTTAGAATTAATTAATCGTTTAAAAGTAGAGAGAAAATTATCAATTATATTTATTACACATGATTTAGGTGTTGTTGCGAATATGGCAGATAGAATTGCTGTAATGTATGCAGGTAAAATTGTTGAAGTGGGTAATTCAGAAGAAGTATTCTACGATCCAAAACATCCTTATACATGGGCGCTACTATCATCCATGCCTAACCTTGCAACATCTAGAGAACTCGATGCAATTCAAGGTACACCACCAAATATGATATTCCCACCAAAAGGGGATGCATTTGCACCACGTAATAAATATGCTATGGAAATCGACTTTATTGAACAGCCACCATTATTTAAAGTGACTGACACACATTTTGCTGCAACTTGGTTATTACACCCAGAAGCACCTAAAGTTGAGTTACCAGCAGCAGTTAAAACATTACAAAAACAAAGAGGGAGAGTGAAAAAATAATGGCTGAAGATAAAAGCATAGTTGACTACTCCCAAGTCGTTTTAGAAGTTAAAAATCTAAAAAAATATTTCAAGGTAGGCGTTGGTAAAAACAAGCTAATCGTACCTGCGGTAGACGATGTTACATTTAATGTCTACAAAAGAGAAGTCTTTGGTTTAGTTGGTGAATCTGGTAGTGGTAAAACAACAACTGGTCGTACAATCATCAAACTATATAATCCAACTGAAGGTTATGTAAAACTAAATGATATTGCCATAGCAGCTGGTTATGCAAATCATGTTCAAAATATTAAAAAAATAAAAGAAAAACTTAAACTTGATATTTTATTACTAGATCCAAGTAATGTTGAAAAGAATAATCTTAAAAAACAAGCTAATGAAAAGATCAGAAATATTCAATATAAGTTAGATGCAATTCCAAAAGCTAGAAAAGATTCGATGCGTAAAGCGAATAAGCCAATTGAAGATTACAAGATGGCTTTATATGATCTAAAAACTAAATTTACACTCGATGCTGAAAGTGTTACATTTAAATACAACATGGATAAAGATGATGTACTTGCATCCACTCATAATAAAGCATTGGTTGAAATGAATCATGAGCTTGACACAGTAAAATTAAATTTTGAACGTAAAGTTGATGGTCTAAAAGACTCAGCTGCGCTACAAAAAGAAGAAATTGAAAAACGTATTGAAGATTTAAGAGTTGCTTATGAAGCAGATGTTGCTAGATTAAATGATACTTTTAAAGACCAAATTAAAGATGCTGAAAAAGCCGTTATTTCAAAAGCAGATGCAAAAGCCCAAGTAAAGGTGCTAACTGATGCTAAGAATGAAGCAATTTCAAAAATTAAAAAGACGTTTTCAGATGCAAAAGTCAAAGTTAGTCAACCGGATAAAGCAGCAGTAAATGTTGCTAAAAAGGCGGTTAAAGACAAGTATAATGCTGAACGTAAAGAACTTAAAGATCAAATTAAGGCAATTAAGGCAGAATTAAAAGCAAGTATTGCACAAATTAAATCATCTGACTTTACACCTGAAGAAAAACTTCAAATGAAAAAAGAAGCTGATGAAATACGTATTAAAGCTGAAGATGCAATTAAAGTTGAAAAACTAAGAATTGAAGAAGTTAAACGTATTAATCGTTCAAAAGAAACATTGCAAACATCTAGAAAGATGCAAATGATTTTCCAAGATCCAATTTCATCTTTAAACCCTCGTATGACGGTTAGAGAGATTATTGGTGAAGGTTTAACTATTCAAGGCGAAAAAACACAAGATGAAATCTCTAAACTTGTTGAAGAGGTATTAGAAATTGTTGGGTTAGCGCCAGAATATGCAACCCGTTATCCACATGAGTTTTCAGGTGGACAACGTCAAAGAATTGGTATAGCAAGAGCGTTGATTATGAATCCAAACTTTATTATAGCGGATGAACCAATTTCAGCACTTGACGTATCCATTCGTGCACAAGTTTTAAACTTACTTACAAATCTAAGGGAAAAACTTGGATTAACTATGTTATTTATTGCCCATGACTTATCTGTTGTACGTTTCTTTTGTGATCGTATTGCAGTTATGCATAATGGTAAGATTGTTGAGATTGCATCCAGCGAAGAACTATTTGCTAATCCAATGCATGATTATACAATTTCTCTACTATCTGCAATTCCTCAACCGGATCCGGATTATGAAAAAGGTAGAAAGAGAATTCACTATAATCCAATGAACCACAATTATCGTGATGATAAACCAAGTTTAAAAGAAATTAGTGAAGGTCATTTCGTTTATGCGAATGATAAAGAATTTGAAACCATGAAAAAGAATTATGGTAAAGCAAACAAGGATTTAAAAAAATAAGGAGGTAGACCATGAAAAAATTAATAACATTACTTTTAGTAGCGGTATTTACCTTACTTTTAGTATCATGTGCAGATAGACAATTACCGCAAGAAGGTATCAATGTATATTTCTTTACTGCAAATAGTGCAAATAAAATTGATACAATCTTTGATGTCGTAGAAGGCTCAAAAATTGATGAACCAGATACACCGGTTAGATTAGGTTTTATATTTATCGAATGGACCGTAGATATTGAAGGTGATATACCTTGGGATTTTGAAAATGACCGTGTGGGTGATTCATCCGTAATATTATACGCACAGTGGGAAGATTTAATCTTAAGTGTCACTTATACTTTATACGGTGGAGAGATTGTTCAGTCTGAATATGTAACTGAATTCCAATCTGGTAGATCTTATGTATTACCTACTGCAAGAAGAACGGGTTACCGTTTTAAAGGATGGTATGAATATGCACCAGACTATGATAGATTCCCGAATTCAGATGGTACACGTCCTGGTGAAACATCACTCAGTTCTATTAGTACAAGCAGAACAACAGACTTAAATCTACATGCACATTGGCAAATCATTTCTGTAACTGTTCAGTTTAGAGCAAACCACCCAAGTGGTACTGAAGTGGTACCAAATCCACTTGTTAGAACAGTCAAATATGATGACATTGTGACATATGGTGATAATTTCCCAACATATGATGAAGCTATCGAAGGTTATGTATTTATCGGCTGGAATTTAAGAGCAGATGGTACAGGTACATTTATCGAAGATGGTCAATTGTTTGCTAGAACGCAACCAACAACGGTATATGGCATATGGGAAGCAGCTTAATTAAAGAACAACTAAAGACCTACAAAAGAAAAAGAGATGTACATCTCTTTTTCCTATTAATAGGGGTAATTGCGACCTTAATTGTGTTTATTTTACTGAATTTATTAAAGGTAAACTTTAATATTATTGTCACAATTACGTTAATTTTAGTTGTTGCATTAACAGTTATTATCATATATATTAAACCTAGAATCATTACATATAGTATGTATTATAAGTACTATCTAATGTTGGATGATGGCATGAATCAAAGAACACCTAATAGATTACCATTTACAAAATCATTTATTGAAGTATTAAACAACAATGGGTATGATAGTATAGCTAATTCTAAAAACTTTTTAGTGCACTATAAAATTGTTGATAAACTTAAAGAAGTGCGTGCTAAAGGTAAAACATTGGTTGCTGTTGTAATGGCCAAAACCAAAAATAGTGATTTTTATGGTGCAGAACTACAAAAATTATTTGAAAATATTCACGAAAAGCAAAAAAGAAATATTCGTAAACAAATTGTACTACAATTCCAAAAGTATGACACATTTAACATAGAAACAAAAGAAGAAATTGATAAAATTATTAATATGGTAGATGGTCCAAATGCTGTAATTCACATTACTTGTGGTATGATATTAGATACACAAAACATTTATTTTTTACGTCCAAATACGAAGTTTCCAAATAGATATTACTACTATGGCGTACATACATTGGAGACACTGCTTGATATAGATTGAGGGTATTATGAAAAAAGATGATTTTAAATTTATTAATGAGCCAACAGAAGAATTCTTCATCGAAGAAAAGGTAGTCCTAGATAAAGTTGAAAAAGAAGTAACAAAAGAAGCACTAGAAAAGGAAAAAAGAGCTAAACGTAAACGCATTATTAAGAAGTATACAACAGCTTTTATAGTGACTTTTACTATATCTGCAGTACTATTTGTTTTTGGTTTATCTTGGCAAGATGACTTTTCATCCCTTATGGCAATTGGTGATGCTTTATGGTTGGTTTTTGCTTTATGGCTTACGGTTGCGTGGGTCGTTTTAGTATATAATCAAAACCTATTTTCACCTCTATTACACGGTACAAAAACTTTTCTATTAATGTTTGTTGGTAAAAAGCCAAAAGAAGATTACTATACATATATGAAAAAAATAGAGGAAAATCCAATTCCTAAATTTATTATTATCGTCAGTTGGATAACTACATTGTTTGTATTTTTACTTGCTTTAACAACACTCATAATGATCTATGCATAAAGGAGGTATATATATGGATGACCGCGTAAAATTTGGTGACAACAAAAACTATGAAAAAGGCATGATGTTTGAAATTGGTATCGGCCAAAAAATAGACTATAAAAAAGCATATGCATCCTACAAAAAAGGTATGCAAGAAGGTCATATTTTTAGTAAAAAGAAGGTTCAAAGTGCACACTTAAACCCAGTGAGTTTTGGTATTGTTTCACTAATTTCATTGTCATCACTCATTCATACATTTATTAACAATACACTTTGGGTAGGTTTATTAATCACTGGACTTGTATTTATGGTATATACAACGATACATTTCACAAAATTTTGGTATAAAACAAATTATGCAAATATTATTAATCAAGTAATGTTTTACTTATCAGGATTTGTCCTTATACCACTATCTACAGTGTTACCGTATATGAATGGTATCTCATTTTGGCCTGTGACTGTCTTATTTATTGTTGGTTTTTTCACACTTGGCGCAGGCGTTGTTTTACTTGCATCTTACCGGAAAAAAGATTATGTAATCGCGATTATATCTGGTGTATTTTTGACATTCATATCACTTATTGTATATTTGATTCCTGTTGAATCAATTAAGTATGAATTTGAAGATTATGAACATGGTGTCATGATTACTGGATTTCGTTCTGGGGATAAAGAAATTATTATTCCAAGCCGCATAAACAATAAGGATGTTATTGCAATTGGTCCATCTGCTTTTAGTCATACAAACATTGAAAAAATTACTGTTAAAGATAACATATTAGAGATTCATGATCGTGCATTTTCTAGTATGAACAGGTTACATTCAGTCATCTTACCTGATGAAATCATTATTGGTAGTGGGCTTTTCTACAACAGTCAAAATCTTATATTTGTTGATTTTCCAGAACTTGAAGCATTACCACCACTAACCTTTGCTTATACAGCAATAGAAAGTTTTAATTTTCATCAAGGGTTAAAATCAATTGGAGCTTATGCGTTTAGTAATGCTAGAAATTTAAGATCCGTTACCCTCAATAGTGATTTAGAAATGATTGGTGCTTATGCATTTTCAACCAATGATTATATTGAATCAGTGGTGTTACCAAATAGTGTTACTTATGTAGGTCCTGGCGCATTTCAGGCAATGTTTGCTTTAACAAACTTTGAATTTTCAGATCAATTGACTGCAATTTCTGATAATTTATTTGAACGTACGACTGCACTCACTAATTTAGAGGTTCCTAGCTATATTACATCTATTGGTGAAGAGGCATTCTTAGGTAGCAGAAACTTAGAGACGTTGACATTACATGATGGTATTACATATATTGGTCGTGCCGCTTTTAGAAACTTAGAAAGATTAACAAGCATTCATTTACCATCAAGCTTAAGTGAAATACCGTCCTACTTACTTGCTGGAGCAACCAGTTTAGAAAGTGTTGTAATGCCTTTGGCTATTACAGAAATCGGGCATAGTGCATTTAGAAATACAACCAGTTTAACCAACATTTATATGCCAGAAAGCGTTGAAATAATTGGTACAAGTGCATTTGAGGGTTCCGGTATAACACAAATTGACTTACCAAGTGATTTAGTTCGTTTAGACACACGTGCCTTTGCAGGTGCAAGAAACTTAAAAGAGGTTCATCTACCAGAACAAATCACAGTCATACCAAATGGTTTATTTGATGATGCAAGAAGTCTAGAAACTGTCACTTTTGGTGGTGATGTTGTAAGTGTTGGTGTGCGTAGTTTTAGAAATACATATGCATTGATGAGTATTAACTTAGGTAATAGTTTAGTAACGATTGATGACTTTGCATTTTATAATTCAAGTGCTTTAACATCCTTCAACTTTAATGAAGGTATTACACGTATTGGTTATTATGCATTTTATGGATCAGCTATTACAAATGCACCACTGCCTGTGAGTTTAGAGATTATTGGTGTCGGTGCGTTTGCACAAAATAATGCATTAACGAGTTTAACGATTTATGATACGACAGCATTTGTTGGGTACTTTGCATTTTATCAAACACCGAATTTAACCATTTATGTAAACGGTGAAGCGATACCAGAAACATGGAATGAATCATTTAATCCGGATGACAATCCAATTATTTTCCAATAAAAAATAAATATATAAAGATGTTGCAATTGTGAAGACTATTTAACAAAATATGTTAATTTAAAAGCTAAAATAACGTATTTACACAAATTTGTAGCATCTTTTTTATATTTATAATTAATCCCCTTGTTTATAAAACGTAACCTTAGATTAATCATATGTTTAGTGTTATAATAATTTACGGTAAAATTAATTTGTAGAAGGAGATTATGATGGCAACATTAAATATCAAAGATTTACATGTATCAATTGATGATAAAGAAATTTTAAAAGGTGTAAACTTAACTGTGAATTCAGGTGAAGTACACGCAATTATGGGTCCAAACGGGACCGGGAAATCAACATTAGCATCCGCTTTAATGGGACACCCAAAATATGAGGTAACAAAAGGTAGTGCAATGTTAGACGATGATAACTTACTTGAACTTGAAGTTGATGAACGTGCACGCGCTGGTCTTTTTTTAGCAATGCAGTATCCTCAAGAAGTTAGTGGTGTGACCAACTCAGACTTTATGCGTTCAGCACTAAAGGCTGTTAGCGGTAAAGATGTACCTTTAATTAAATTCATTATGGACTATGAACAAAATGCTAACGAACTTAAGATGCGTGAAGATCTTCCACACAGATACTTAAACGAAGGTTTTTCAGGTGGTGAAAGAAAACGTAATGAAATACTCCAACTAAAAACATTAAAGCCTAAAATCGCTATTTTAGATGAGATTGACTCAGGGTTAGACATTGATGCGCTACGTATTGTTGGTGAAAATGTTAATCAAATGATTTCACCAGATTTTGGTTGTATATTAATTACCCATTATCAAAGAATTTTAGATTATATTAAACCAACCCATGTACATATTATGATTGATGGTAAGATAGTTTTAACAGGTGGTAGTGACTTAATAGAAAAGATTGATCAATCAGGTTATGAATGGGTTAAAGAAGAACTTGGTATTGATTTTGAAGTTGGTAAAGAATAATTATGAGTATTATCAATTTAACAAATGTAGCCAACCAAGCACTACCAAGAGGTGTTACATTTAGTGACAATACATTAAAATTATTAAAAAAATCAATATTTGATGAAACGATTACTTTAAAATTAAGTCAAAGACAACTGACCAACTTAAATATTATTGTTGAACAAAGTGTAGAAGCTAAACTGATTTTAGAACTTATTGATACGGATTCAAGTGATGTAACATATGATGTATTTTTAGAGTTAAAAGAAAATACAAATGTTAAGTTCTTACTATTATCTGAAGTGCAATCAAATAATGCCGTTTTAAACTTTAAATCATCAAGTTTAGCAGATTCTAATATGGAGTTTGTTGCAGGTTTTATTAATAACGTGATGGATGCTAAATTATTTTTAGATCTAAATGGTAAGGGTGCAAGCTTAAGAGTTCGTACCATTACAGTCTCAAGTAAAGATCATGACCAAAAATTAGATATTCATATGACACATTATGCACCACATACCTCAGCAGAAATGACCAATATTGGGATTGCTGGTGAAAATGGTATAATTAAAATTAATGGTGTTGGTCAAATTGAACAAGGTATGAATGGTTCAGCAGCATTTCAAACTTTAAAAGGTATTATAACAAACGACAAAGCCCAAATTGATGTGAATCCAATATTGATTATTGATGAACATGATGTTACAGCAGGGCATGCTGCAACCGTAGGTAAAATGGAAGAAGAAGTCTTATTTTACTTAAGAAGTCGTGGGCTTACATTAGAAGATGCTCAACGACTAATTATCAATGGTTATCTACAACCGATTATTGATGAAATCGATGATGCGTTGATTAAAGAAAACGTTATAAAAATTGTAAACGAAAGAATATAAAATTATGATTGATGTTAAAGAAATACGTAAACAATTTCCGGTTTATCAAAAGTATCCTGATATAAGGTTTTTTGATACTGCGGCATCCGCGTTTAAACATCAATCAGTGATCGATGCGATGTATGATTATTTAGCTTTTAATGGAACCAATGTACACCGTGGGGTATATCACCTAGCTGGTGATGCAACAAACCGTTATGAGGCTGCAAGAAACAAAGTTGCAGCGTTTATAAATTGTAAACCTGAATCTATTATATTTACTAAATCAACAACCCATAGTCTAAACATTGCAGCATTAAGTTTAGGCAGTATACTAAACCCTGGTGACGAAATAGTTATTTCAGAATTGGAACATCACTCAAACCTATTACCTTGGCTAGCTATCGCAGATAAATTAGGTTTGGTCGTCAAATTTATTCCGATTGAAAATGGCATGATAACCATAGAGAACTTTAAAAAGGTATTAACAAATAAAACCAAATTAGTGGTTACGCATCATATATCAAATGTATTTGGATATATGACACCAATTAAAGAAATGGTAAAGCGCGCACACGAACTTGGTGCAATTGTCGTTTTAGATAGTGCACAATCAATTTTACATGTAAAAACAGATGTTAAAGATTTAGGTGTAGATATCTTAGCCTTTAGTGGTCATAAAGCCTATGGACCTAATGGCATTGGTGTACTTTATATGACATCCAAACTTATGGATAAATTACCACCCGTAGAATTTGGTGGTGAAATGGTTGATAAAGTATATTTAGAGGGTTCTACATGGAAAAGTGGACCTTACAAATTTGAAGCTGGTACACCTGCCATTGCAGAAGCTATTGGTTTAGCAAAAGCATTAGAGTTTATTGAGTCTGTTGGCATAGAAAATATACACGCGCATGAAGTGCTATTAAGAAACTATATTTTAGATAAATTAAAGCATGAAAAAGGCATTACGATATTTAACAAAGATGGTGAATCTTCAATCATTACATTTAATATCGATGAAGTACATCCACATGATACAGCAAGCTTCCTAGATCAATATGGCGTGGCTGTAAGAGCAGGACATCATTGTAACCAATTAACAATGAAGTATTTAGATCAAGATGCCACAGTACGTGCATCCATCGGAATTTATAATAGTATTGAGGATTGTGACGTATTGATACAAGCGATTAAAGAAACAAGAGACTTTTTCCACAACTTGTAAGAAAGGATTTATTTATGGACTTAAAAACTTTATACCGTTCAGTCATTATGGATCATTATAAAAATCCTAGAAATAAAGGATTAATGAATGATGAAAAATACTTAACAGTCCACTTAAATAATCCAACGTGTGGCGATGACTTGATTGTACAGTTATTAATTAAAGATAATAAAATTATAGATTTAAGACAACTTGGTAAAGGATGCAGCATTTGTTGTGCATCAGCATCAGTTGCCTCTGAATTACTTAAAGAAAAATCAGTGCCTGAAGCCTTAAAAATCATACAAACATTTTATGATTTGTTAACTGGTGATGAGGTAAAAGACAAATCCGTATTGGAAGATGCCATCGCATTTGAAGGTGTCGGGCAATTTCCAGCAAGAATCAAATGCGCAACACTTGCATGGAAAGCATACGAAAAGGGTTTAAATCCTTTGGAAGGAGAATAAAAAATGAGTGACACAAAAGCAAAAATTGATAATATCGTTGGTGAATACCAATTTGGTTTTAAAACCGATTCAACACCAATCATGGATACTGGTAAAGGTATTAGTGAAGAGATTGTAAGACAAATATCTGCAATCAAAAAAGAACCTAAGTGGATGACAGATTACCGTGTGGAATCCTACAAAAATTTTGTGGATATACCAAATCCAAATTGGGGACCGGACTTAAGCTTCATTGATTTTCAAGATTTTACATACTACATAAAATCTACTGATAAAGCAATGAACTCTTGGGATGATGTACCAGAAAAGATTAAAGAAACATTTGAGCGTCTTGGTATTCCTCAAGCTGAGAGAAACTACCTTGCAGGTGTTTCGACACAGTTTGAATCTGAAGTGGTATACCATAGTTCAAAAGAAGAGTTAGAAAAATTAGGTGTCATTTATGTGGATACAGATACAGCAGTTAGAGAATACCCAGAACTTGTTAGAGAATTCTTTGGTACAGTTGTAAGTAATAAGGATAACAAATATGCTGCGCTAAACGCCGCAGTATGGTCAGGTGGTTCATTTATTTACGTACCAAAGGGTGTACGTGTTGAAAAACCTTTACAATCATACTTTAGAATTAATTCTGATCAAATGGGACAATTTGAAAGAACATTAATTCTAGTCGATGAAGGTGGCTATGTTAATTATGTTGAAGGCTGTACTGCACCGATATATCAAAAAGATTCACTACACGTAGCAACTGTTGAAGTGGTTGTTAAAAA
>JBAYTJ010000009.1:0-17654 GCA_041675665.1 Acholeplasma sp.
ACATCTTTAAATGTCTTTGGATTGGCATGTGCTAAATCAATAACCATACCAAGTGATTGCATCATTTTAATAACGGTCGCTCCTTGTTTTGTTAAGCCTGTGTCACTTTCTGACAAACCAGTAGCATAATCATTTTTATCATTCCAGGTTAAAGATGCATGTCGAATGCCTTTATCATAAAGCATTTTGATGTCTTTTGGCTGATCTAAGTATTTTATACCTTCAACACCTAAAATGACGCCCAATTTGTTTTCTTTGACTGCTTGGTTAACGTCATTTAAGTTATAGCATAATTTGAAAATGTTTGATTTTTGTTTGATGTAGTCAATTGCCACATCAAAACATTCATAAAACGCTGCTCTTGTTTTATGAAATGGATCTGTCCAATTAACAAAAATACTGTGGGTAATACCACTCTTATTGTAAAATTCTAAGTGTCTTGTCGTAAAAGGATCTTTGTTACCTTTTTTTATTTCATCATATATATCCGTTAAGATATCGCCATGCGCATCAAATATCATAATCATCTACCTACTTTTATAAAATTGACTATATTATAACATGTTTATGATACTACTTTATTTAATGCCCTTAAAAAGTGGTCAGATTATATAAACTGACCACTTAGTTTTAAATCTTTTTGAAATTGTACATAATATAATGATCATAGATACGGTCGTGTTTTAATACATTTAAATCTTTTTGACTTTTCTGAGCTTCAATAGCAACCCCAGTATACAACGCTTCTTTTTTTGCATTTACGAGATCTGTATTGTTTGATTTATTTTGTGTATAGACCACAAGCGCATTATAGTTTGTAAAGACTTTCATTTCAATCGACTGAGTTTTTAAAGTTGCACTAAATCTATCTTTTGGTAAAAGGTAAATATCGTCTAATTGGTTATCTATATTAATCTTTAACGGTTTAAATTGGGTAAAATCTCTGTGTGTGCCTGCAACATCATTTTCATATGTGAATATTTTATCTTCATTTTGTGATAGATATGTTGAAGATTCTATTTTAAGTTCATGATGGTCTAACTTATTTGATTGTTCTAAATTAAAGTATGGGTGGAACGTCATATTTAATAAAGTATCTTGATCTGTTTTTGCTTGATGCCAAACAATTAAATTACCTTGGAATAATCTGTAAGTGACTAAAACATTTAAGTTACCTACAAAGCCATCAGACAGGTGTGGCACATGTAGTTCAAATACGATTGTATCTTTAGTGTGTTTTTTCACACTAAATATTTTACCTGCAAACTTCTTAGGTCCACCATGCATATAGTTTGGTTCGCCTTTAAAGTCTACGTATTGATCAACATCCTTTGATCGATATAATCTGCCTGCAGTACGGCCAATTGTACGTCCATAACTTAAAGTGTTTTCTGCAAATTTTTCGTAATTTTCAGGTGTAGATAACATCGGTAAAAGTTTATCCTGATCTTTTAAATATATTTGATAAATACTTGCTGCTAAATCAGTAGCCTCTACTTTTAATTGTTCATTTTCTAATATGTAAGTTTTATGCATGCCGTGTTGCTCCTTATATTATTTTATTGTTTTTTAAAAAATCATAAAGTTCATCTGAATCTACATTTGGTCCAATCAGTTGGTATTTACCCTTAGCTGCTTCAATCCATCTAGAGTTTTCCATGATGATACCAATATCAGCTAATCCTATCATATCTAGGTCATTATGTCCATCACCTAAGGCAATGACTTGATAATCTTTGTATTTTGACTTAAGTTGCAATAATGCATTTGCTTTAGAAACACCCTTTGAAACCATGTCAAAGCCCCCATCATGCCAATGAAAGATATCTAAATCATACTTTGCAATAATTTCTTTTTCAATTTCAGTTTCATCTTTGTGGTAAACCCACATTTGATACACTTTATTATTTAAATGAAAGTTAGGTTCTTCAATAGGTTTTCTATCAATAAAGTTATTAAATGCTGCTTTTATGTTTTGATCAATAACAGTCACAACCTCTTTTTCAATACCAACAATACCCACTGAGATATGCTTATTATTCGCTGATTTAATTATTTCATCGACCAATAATGGATCAATTGGATAGTCTCTTATAACATGATCATCTTCTAATATGACAGCACCGTTCACTAATATTTTATACTTAAACAGATTAGACAAATCATTGATGACATCTAATTTAGCTAAACCTCTACCGGTTGCAAGTGCAAGCACATAATCAGGATGCTGTGCAATTTCTAATATCAGTTTTCTAGCATTGGGTAAAATTGTTTTTAAGTTGGTTGATCGCAGTGTATTATCTAAATCAAATACAAATAATTTCTTCATAAGTACCTCTAACTATATACTAACTATTTTATCATGAAACAAATAATTTCTTATTTCTAAATAATCGTGTATAATAGAAGTAAGATATTTTTACGTTACGAGGTTAAATAGATGTCAAAGAACACGTTGTTGAAAACCGGCGAAATCGGAGTTTTTGCGCTAGGTGGTTTAGGTGAGGTTGGTAAGAACACCTATGTATATGAAATAAATAATCAAATTTTTATTGTGGACGCAGGGATCCTTTTTCCCGATGATGATCTTTTAGGTATTGATTATGTCATACCTGATTATACTTATTTAAAGGAAAATGAAGAGCGCATCGTTGGATTATTTATTACCCATGGTCATGAAGACCATATTGGTGGTATACCTTATTTGTTACGCCAAGTTAAAATACCAAGAATTTATGCTTCTGGTATCGCTGTTGATTTAATTGAATATAAGTTAGGTGAACATAAAGGGTTACGACTACCTAAAATTGAAGAGTATAAATCTTACTATACATATAACTTTGATCAAGTTGAAGTATCCTTTATACGCTTAAATCACTCGATCCCTGATATGTTTGGTATTGTCTTTAGAACATCTGAAGGTCCAATATTCCATACAGGTGATTTTAAAATTGATTATACACCCGTTGGACCACATGCCGAGTATGAAAAATTAGCGAACTTAGGTCAAGAAGGCACGATGTTATTGGTATCCGACTCAACCAATGCTGAACAAGATGGTTTGATTCAATCTGAATCAAAGGTTGGTCGTTCTATTAACGAATTATTCACTAGAATTCCAGGTCGTATCATTATTGCAACCTTTGCATCTAACCTTTATAGGATTCAACAGATCATTGAGGCTGCAGAATTAACTGGTAGAAAGATTGCTGTATTTGGTCGTTCAATGGAACGTACCATTGAAGCTGGTCAACAATCAGGTTATATCAAACCTAGAAAAGGTACCATTGTTGGGCCTGAGGAATTAAAGAAATTTACATTAGAAGAAACATGTATATTGGTTACAGGTTCTCAAGGTGAACCTTTAGCAGCGCTTTCTAGAATTTCTAATGGATCGCATCGACAAATAAAAGCTGTTAAAGGCGATACTGTTATTTTCTCTTCTTCTCCAATTCCAGGTAATCAAGACCCAATTAATAAAACAATCAATCAGTTATTTAGAAAAGATGTTAACGTTATTACCCATGGTCCAATTACTGATACACATACATCTGGTCACGGTAGTGGTCCGGATTTAAAACTTATGTTAACACTTGTTAAACCTAAACACTTTATACCGATGCATGGTGAACACCGCATGCTAAAACGCCATAAACAATTAGCAATCGAATGTGGTGTAGATCCTGAAAACATTATAATTATGGACAACGGTGATGTTTCTGCTGTAAAAAAAGATGGCATCCGTTATGCGGGTAAAGTTCAAGCAGGTGATATTTATATTGATGGTACAGGTATAGGTAATATTGGTTCTAATGTCTTAAAAGAACGTAAAATCTTATCTGAAGAAGGTTTATTCTCTGTTATCTTATCTATTGATGCCGAAAGTAAATCATTAATTAATGAGCCAACTGTCATTTCAAGAGGTTTCATTTATATGAAAGGTAACGAAGAATTAACATCTAGTCTAGCATTTATTGTTAAGTCAATCGTTTTAAAGGAGTTACCTAAAAAGAGTTACAATGAACTGAATTTAAAACAGATGATTATTGATCAATTAGGTGATAAAATTTATGATATCACTTTAAGAAAACCAATGATTCTACCAATTATTATGAACGTTTAATCAAAAGATGATGGATAAACCATCATCTTTTTTTATACAGTTATTCAGCTTAATTAAGTTTTTGATGCTTCTTTAGGCACAATCACATCATCCTTTAAGCCTTCTTTAATAAACTTTTTATAGCCTAACATGCATGCAGATATCAAACTCATTAAAATGCCGCAAAGAAAAAAGCGTATTATTTAGTTGAGTGCATTAAGTTCATAAATGCATCAAAAACATCTTTAGTTATAATTGCATCCATTCTTGCATCGTGATCTTGGATTAGTATTTCTTCTGGTTTGTAGTATTTTTTATACGCATCAAATAACCCAATATCATTCGGCAAGTTAAAATAGTCTTTATGTAACTTTAACAGATCAATAAACTGCTTATCATTTGTGAGTGGTTTAACTTTGTGTAGTTCATAACTAATGTTGAGCGCTTGTATATCGTTTTTGCCCCATGTAACAATTTGTGGTTTATATGCTTTCATGATGTCTTCTAAATCATTATAAAATAAATCATAGTCTATAGCTTTACCAAAGTACTTATTTTCATCTAAATCCAAAAACTTGATTGTTCGTTTATTGATTGCATCTTCTTTTAGGGCACGAACAAAATAGCCATTATCTTTAAGGACCTCACCTTTTTTATCAGATAAAATATAGCCTACTTGAATGATTTCAGGTATATGTGGTCCACGACGATAACCTGGCATTGACATCTCTAAATCTAAGAATAAAAAGTGTTGATATTTCTTTAATACCTTTTTCATATCTAATCTTAACTGTTTTAAGTCATATAAAACCCGTTTAGGTTTTGTTTGAACGATTAAATTAAAATGTGATACTGGATAGACATGTACGATATTATCATTAATTATTCTTTTAATGGGTTGACCAACTTCAAAATCTACAAGTATACCTTTTTTTAGTATTGTCAAAAATACTTTTGCAAGTCTATTTGGTAAATAAAATGGTTCTTTTTTATTGTTGACAACACAATAAAATATTTTATGTTTGGGGTTTGTACTGTGTATAAATGTTTTCATGAAATACCTTCCTTAATGGCTTTAATAACTTTATCTGGTAAACCTATCTTTCTTAAGTCTTCGGTTGATGCGGCTTTAATTGCATCAAGTGAGTTAAAACTTGATAGTAATTTCTTTTTACGTGTTGGACCTAATCCCGGTATATTATCCAATACCGAAGTATAATCTTTCCTATTTTTGGTTTTTTGGTGAAATGTTATTGTAAATCTATGTACCTCTTCAGATAGTTGACCTAGGAACTGATAAAGTGGTGATTTTTTATCTAATTGTGTCACTTCATTATCAATCACATAACCTTCAAGTTGGTGATATCGATCCTTTTTTAAGCCTAAAACAGGTATATTTAAATTTAATGCATCAACAATTTCCATGGCTGCTGATACTTGTCCCTTACCACCATCCACACAAATCAAGTCTGGTAATAATTGTTTTTCTATAAGTAATCTCTGATACCTTCTATAAAGTACTTCTTTCATTGCCTGATAATCATCATTTGTTGTTGTTTTTAAATGAAATTTACGATACATTTTACGTTCAAAATGTAAATCTTTCCAAACAATCATTCCAGAAATTGGTGCAGTACCAAAAAGATGTGCATTATCAAATACTTCAATATAAGATACTTTCTTGTTAGTTATCGTTTCAAGTGCTTGAATCTGTTCGCTAACCTTCTCTGCTTTCGCTCGGTAAAGTTTATAATAATGGGTAAGATCTTCTACTGCATTTTTATGTGCAAGATCAACCAACTTTTTCTTATCCCCTATTTTAGGTACATAAACTTTATGTTTAAAATACATCTTCAATACGTTTAATGGTATTTGTTGATCAAATATCAACTCATCTGGTAATAAAAACTTGTCATAATAGTTTTTAATATAGGATAAAAATGTCTCTATAGGGTCTGTCATATATGATATGACATTTTGATGGGTATCTAAGATGCGTCCTTGACGCATCATAAGTATTTGAACTGCAATATCATCAGCGTTATTTGAAAAGCTAATAAAATCTCTATCTTTGAAATCATTTAATGTCATAATCTGTTTTTCTGTTGTATCTTTAACAGCTTGAATCATTTCACGGTACTCTAATGCACGTTCAAATTCTAGATCTTCTGATGATTGTTTCATACGTACTTCCAGTTCATTTAAAACATCTTTTGTGTCACCTTTTAAAAATTTTGTAATACGTGATATATTGGTTTTATAGTTAACATGTTCATGTGCACACGGTCCTAAACAAAGTCCCATATGATAATATAAACATGGTTTTTTCTCAACCGGATTACAACGTCTTAATGGATATAGACGTTGTAAGAGTTTTAACGTTTCACGTGCTGATTTTGAGTTTGGATAGGGTCCAAACAATGTCTTTGATTTATCGACTTGCGCATATCTTGAAACAACTAACATCGGATCTTTTTCATCTGTTATTTCAATATATGGATAGCTCTTATCATCAATTAAGCGAATATTATATAGTGGTGCATACTTTTTAATTAAGTTAAACTCTAAAATGAGTGACTCTTGTTCAGAATTCGTAACTATATAGTTAAAATCTCTGATCTCAGAGATAAGTTTTTCAGTTTTGGCATTATGTGCTCCTCTAAAATAAGAACGCACACGATTTCTTAAATTTTTAGCCTTTCCTACATAGATTACATCGCCTGTTTGATCAAGCATTAAATAACAGCCAGGTTCAGTTGGTAGTATTGCTAGTTTATCATTCATTTTATCACCATGTATATATTATACTAAAAATCATAAGAATTTTTAATCATTGTAGACAATTTATATACAATTTTTACTGATTTGCATAAAAAAACTGTTACGTTCATTATTCCATGAACGTAACAGTTACTTTACCATTTACAATTTCTTCTAATGCTTTTCCTACTGTAGTGACTGATTTAGCATCTTTAACATCTAAATTTTCTTTTTCAATAATATGTGCAACTTTACTTGCTGCATATACTAATTTATACTTAGAATCTATTTTATCTAATAAAACGTCAATTGTCGGATAATTTAATCCTGTTCTATTCTTTTTCATGTTATTCCTCCATTAATTGTTGATATTTCTGAATTGTTCTTTGGGTGCGGGCATGTTCTGCACGAATGATGGCCATAATACGATCAGCAGCATTATTGACATCATCGTTCACAACGATATAATCATATTTATAAGCAAGTTTAAACTCGGCCTCTGCTTTTTGGAATCGCTTATTTACGATTTCTTGAGAGTCTGTACCACGATGACTTAAGCGTTCATATAACGCTTTTTTACTTGGTGGTACTAAGAATATAAAGACGGCTTCCTTCATACGTTCACGAACTTGAAGTGCACCATCAACTTCAATTTCTAAAACAACTTCTTTACCTTTATCTAATAATTCTTCAACTTTATCTCTTGGCGTGCCATAATAGCTACCAACAAATTCAGCATATTCTAAAAATCTATCTTGTTTAATCATTTCTTCAAAAGCATTGCGTTGAACAAAATAGTAGTCTTTACCATCGACTTCTCCTTGTCTAGGTGCTCTTGTTGTAACGGATACAGAATACTCGAGGTTATGGTTTTTCATGTCAAAAAGCGCTTTACGCACTGTACCTTTTCCAACGCCAGATGGCCCGGATATGACGATGAGTAATCCACGTTCGTTTAATTTCATGTGACTCTCCTAACTCTTCGTTTAATTCATTATATACGAAAGTTTGTTTTATGTAAATAGTTTCAGTCATTTTCATGATATAGTATTAATGAGGTAATTAATTATGGCTTTAGATGGTATTTACACCCATTATTTAATCAAGGAACTAAATGAATCTGTCGAAAACACACGTGTTGAATCTATTTGGTTAAATGGTTTAATGTTTGTTTTCAGTTTATACTTACAAAAACAAAGACATCATTTGATTATTAATTTAAATGCTAGTTTCACCAGTACTTACTTAACAAAACTTGCACCACCTAAAAAAGATAACTCCACTTTTTTAGGTCAATTAAAAAAGTACTTAGAAGGTGGTATTTTAAATAACATCACACAGTATAAGTCTGACCGTGTCATTGAGTTTAATTTTACTGTCTATGATTATATTTATGGACCCGTCCAAAGAAAACTAATATTTGAAGCAATGGGTCGACATGCAAATCTCTATTTAATTGAAGATGGTAAAATTATAGATTTATATAAGAAGATGTTTGTTTTAGAAGGTAGACACTTAATACCTAATGCAACTTTTAGTTACTTTTTAAGTGATAAACAAGATGCAAGTCAATATGTCTTTGATCCTTTATTAAGTCCTAAAGACATGACAAATAAATATTTAGGTATTTCATTAAGACTGGCTAAGTATTTACATCAGACAGGTAAACATCCATTTAAGTTGGATGTCTCTCCAACCCTTTCACCCAAAGAAAACAAGTCCTATTTTTTCAATATATTTGAAACACCTACATTATCCTTCAATTTTCTTAGTGAAGCTTTAGACAGCCGTGTAATGGACTTTAAAGACCACAAAACAGTTTATAAGAGTTTTATCCAAAACCAACTTAAAAAACTCGATAAGAAACAAATTCAACTCACAAAGCAATTAGAAAGTGCTAAAGATATGTTACTCGATAAGGAAAAAGGTGACTATATCTATAGTAGTGGTCTAAACCTAAAACAAACCTTAAGTTTTATTGGTGATATTCCACTTGATGATACAGTAAGTCTAACTAAAAATGCACAGAATTTCTATAATCGTTATCAGAAGGGAAAACGTGCAATTGATTTTTTAGAACCTGAAATGCAAAAAGTACGCTCAGAAAAAGAAGTATTTGAAAACTACTTAATTGAGCTACAACTAACAGATAATGACTCATTAAATGACTTTAAAGAAATATTAGAGCCTTATGGTTTCATGAAACAAAAAAATAAAAAACATCGTCCGACCAAACATAAAGTAAAACTACTGACTATATCTTTAGATGATACACTATATTTTATCGGCAAAAATGCACATCAAAATGCACACTTAGTAAACCAACTCGGACAGTCAAATGACTATTGGTTTCACGTCAAAGATGCGCCTGGTTCTCATGTTTTAGTAAGAACTTTCGAGTTAACCGAAAAAGTGTTAAGAACTGCTGCGATGCTTGCTGCACACTTCTCATCTATAAATACATCTAGTTCAATTCCTGTAAATTACACTTTATTTAGATATGTCAGTAAAATTGGTGGCAGACCAGCCTCGTTTGTTAAAATAAAAAATGAAAAAACAATATATATTGATATTGATAATGAAATTATCGACAATATACTACAGAATGCTTAAAAGTTGAAAAAATCCTGCATTTAAGGTAAGATAGAAGTATAAATTTATACAAGGAGGCGTTATAAATTATGGCATTTACATTAGAAAAATTACCATATGCATACGATGCATTAGAACCATTTATTGATGCAAAGACAATGGAGATTCATCATGGAAAGCATCATCAAGCTTATATCAATAACTTGAATGCTGCATTAGAAAAACATCCAGAGTTAAAGATTTCATCAATGGATGATCTAAAAAACTTATTGGCAGATTTAGATAAAGTACCTGTAGACATACAAGGTGCAGTTAGAAACAATGGTGGTGGACACTTTAACCATGCATTCTTCTGGCCACTATTAAAGAAAAACGATGGAAAAAAACCATCAGGCAAACTTATGGACGCAATCAATGATTCATTTGGATCATTTGAAAGTTTCCAAGAAGCATTTTCAGCGGCTGCAAAAACTAGATTTGGTGCTGGTTGGGCTTGGCTTGTTAAAAAAGGTGACAAATTAGTCGTTACTTCTACACCAAACCAAGATACACCACTTGCTGATGGTGCACCATTATTAGGATTAGATGTATGGGAACATGCATATTACCTAAACTATCAAAATAGACGTCCAGATTATGTAGCAGCATTCTTTAATGTTGTTAACTGGTCAGCTGTTGAAGCATTATTTAACAAAGCATAATTACTAACAAAAAAGATATCTTTTGATAAGATATCTTTTTTTTATGTAAAAATGTTAGCGCTTTCCTTTACTTCCTAATAGATTCATAGTATAATACATTTGAAGGCGTAGTTAGTATTTTTGAATCACAAGTTCTTAAAACGTTATACCTTTAAGTTTTTATTTTAATAATTATTTATTTGTTTAAGGCTACGCCTTCCTCATATATCTTTACAAGCTAAGATGAACTTTCATCTTAGTTTTTTATTATCTAACTTCTTGGTATTTTAAATATAATTTAAAGTATTTTTTAAAATCATCAATATTACTACTGCGTATATTGGCATCAAAGAACTTAAACACATGATTAAAATGATCAACTTCTAAGAACTTGATATTGTCATTTAAATAATATATTTCTCTAAATTTACCCCGGTATCTGGTCCAGTTATCCAATGTCATCGATTTATTTTCTTCAATATCATGACTACATAAATGCCATACACGAGAGTTTTTTATACCATAACGTAATCTTTGCATGTAAATCCTTTCATATATTTACATTGTATCATAAGATCTACAAAAAATGTGATTGCTAAAAAAATAGGGCTTAGCAATTATGCTAGGCCCTATAAGTTTTATTTGTATAATTCAGGTGTTGCTTCAATGACAGCATAATCACCATCTTCTCTTGCATAAACAATTTGTGGATGTTGTGTTTTCTCATCTAAGAAGATAAAGAAATCATGTCCACTTAATTCCATCTGAGCAATTGCATCTTCTACACTCATAGGTTTAATAGAGAACTTCTTAGATTTGACTAATTGACGCGCTCTTACCTCTTTATCCATCGCTTCTAAGTTAAAGTCATTTGTAAATACTTCTTGACCACGTTTTTCAAAATGATGTCTAATTTTTGATTTATGTTTTCTAATTTGTGCAGTTAACTTATCCACTGTCTTATCAATAGCTGCATACATATCAGGATCTCTAACTTCACTTCTTAAAATGATATATGGTGCAGGAATTGTGACTTCAACTTTAGAATATTCTTTATACACCCTCAAAACAACACGTATACTGTCTAAGACGGTTTTGTCAAAAATTTTGACAACTTTGTCAAGCTTTTTAATGACATAGTCCTTAATAGCTTCTGTAGCAACAAATCCGTTTTTGCCTATGATTTCATATCTCATAACTTTATTCCTCCTTAAAGTTGTTTGTAAAAATGATGAGATGTCCAATTTTCATTTGATCAAACAATTCTATAATTTTAGTTGTTAACGTTTCGATATAGACTGCATCTATCGTCATATTTAATTTAAAATATGCTTGATAGTATGGTCTTAAATAATATATATAGTCACCAGGATTATTTGAATCTTTACTGAGTAATTCAAAGATATGGAGTAACCCTTGATTAATCGGTACGACAAAGTATGGAAAGTAGTTCATTTGTTTATTGAAACAATGACTACATATTTCAGGTGCTTCTGTATACATTAGATTTCTAAAGTTTCGCTTTATATATATCGCTTTTTTACATAACCTACATTGCATGGTAGATACCTCCATACTATAGTAGCTTATTTATGTGTGTTTTACTTTTTATATTGTTCGATTATCTTAGCTTGAAGTTGTTGTGGCACTTCTTCATAACGATCAAATCGACGTTCAAATTGTCCGGAACCTTGTGTCATCGCCTTTAGGTCAATGGCATAAGATGTCACTTCAGCTTCAGGTGCATAAGCTGTAATGATTGTATAACCTTCGGCCTGATCCATACCAAGAATACGACCACGACGTTTGTTCATATCGCCCATAACATCACCAACAAAAGCTTCTTTAACAGTTATTTTTAAGTGTAATATCGGTTCTAAAATTGTTGGTTGAACTTCTGGTAATGCTGCTTTAAATGCTAAATCTGCAGCCATAACAAATGCTATTTCTTTACTATCAACACTATGGTAAGAACCATCATAAAGGGTTGCTTTTACATGAATTACAGGGAATCCTGCTAAAGGACCTTTTTCAAATGATCGTATGAGTCCTTTTTCTACAGCTGGGAAGTATGCTTTTGGTACCGCACCACCAAATACTTCTTCATCAAACTCAAAATCTTTATCTGTGGGTTCAAAACGAATCCAAACGTGCCCAAATTGACCAGCACCACCAGATTGTTTTTTATGTTTACCTTCACCAACGCCCTTTTTCTTGATGGTTTCTCTATAAACAATTTTTTGATCTTCAAAAGTAACACTTACCTTATATAAGTTCTTCATACGTTCCGTAATGTGATTAATATGACTTAAACCATAACCACCAATTAAGAGTTGACCAGTTTCTTTATTACGTTGAATATCAAATGAAGGATCTTCAATATTTAACTTATTTAATGCCATTGAAATTTTATCTTCATCTTTTTCATCTTCTGGTTCAATCGCTTGATATATAACAGATGATGGTAACTTCACTGAGTCAAATATAATACGTCGTTTCGAGTCTGATACAGTATGCCCAGTTTTTAATTGGTCAATTTTTGTTGTAACAACAATATCACCTGCATATGCCATATCTAGCGGTAATTGCTCTTTACCAACTAAAGACATCAATGTATTGATTTTTATCATTGAATCACTTTGTGGATGATACACTTCATCACCGACTTTAAGTATACCTGAGTTAATCTTTATATAGGATACTGTTCCAATAAATGGGTCGATCATCGTTTTAAAGACAAATCCTGAAAATGGTTCAGTTTCCAAAGTTTTGATTTGAATTTTTTCTTCACTACCAACCTTAGTCGCTTCAAGTTCTCTTAATGCATCTGGTGAAGGTAAAAAGTCAGTTAACATCTTAAGTAATGTATTAACACCAATATTTTTTATTACAGAACCTACCAATACAGGTGTGAGTTCACCATTAACAATCGCATAATTTAGTGCTTTGGTAATTTCTTCATTAGAAATTTCTTCACCACCGAAGTATTTTTCTAATAGTTCTTCAGAAGTTTCAGCAACAGATTCCATAATCATCTCACGAAGTTGATCTACCTTAGGTTGTTTTTCTTCCCAAATCTCTGCATCTTCACAAGTCGTTCCATTATATATTCTAGCTTTCATTTCAACAACATTTACAAAGCCTTCAAAATCTTCTTTACGTCCGATTGGATATGTAAATGGTACAGCTCTTTTACCTAATTTAGTTCGAATATCTTCTAATAGAGCTTCATAGTCGATATTATCCTTATCCATTTTGTTGATGAAAAGCACAGCAGGAATACGACGGCGTCTGATTTCATTCCATACACGTTCAGTACCAACTTCTACGCCTTTGGTTGCATCAATTAAAATGACTGCACCCTTGACAACTTCTAAGGCATGGTATAATTCGCTAATGAGCTCATCATTACCAGGTACGTCTAAGAAGTTCAGTTTGCAGTCATGTGATTCGATCGGTATTAAAGATGTTTGCATGGAGGAGCCACGTGTTTGTTCCTCCACAAGAAAATCAGATTTGGTGTTTTTACGTTCCACCTCACCTTTGGTACTTGTAACCCCAGAAACATTCAACAGGCTTTCAGTCAGCGAAGTCTTACCACTGCCTAAATGCCCTAAAAGCGCAATGTTTCGAAGGTTCTTGGTTTTGTATGCTTTCATAAATACCTCCTTGTATTTGTATGCGTTTACATTGTACTTTTATTATATCATACAATGAAAATTTAGCAATTATTAAAGTTAAACAAAATATATGTGAAATTAAAATTTAGTACTGTTTTATAGTATAATGAATACGATATGAAAAAATATGCAATAAAAGCCATACACTGGTACCAAAAAACTTTATCACCCGTAAAATCGCATAAGTGCCGCCATACACCAACTTGTAGTCATTACGCAATTGAGGCTTATGAAACACATAATTTTGTTTATGCCAGTTTACTCACAACCAAAAGGATACTGACTTGCAATCCTTTGTTTAAACCTAAATATGATCCAGTTCCAAAGAAAAAGGAAAAGAAAAAGCACAATGATAAAAGTATTTAAATTACAATCAAAAATATTGAAACAACGAAGAAATATTTCTATTTATATTCCAGATAATCATAAGGGTCCTTTTAAAGTACTCTATATGCATGATGGCCAAAACCTATTTTTTAAAGAAACATCAAGTTATGGTGAAATTTGGGATGCACATACACAGTATGATCGATTCTTAAAAGCTGGTTTAATTGAACCACATATAATCGTCGGTATTGATCATACAAAATATCGTATGGACGAGTATGCACCTTTTGATAACTCAACGATTTATAAATACTATCCAGATGATAACCGCATACCGCATTATGGTGTAGCTTATGCACAGTTTATTGTCGAAGAGCTTAAACCATGGGTTGATAAAAAGTTTAAAACTAAAAAAGATAAAAGTAATACATATATTCTAGGTGCATCACTGGGTGGATTAATCAGTTTGTATTGTGGACTCAAATATCCGAATGTCTTTGGAGGTATTGGTGCCATGTCTACATCTGCCTCATGGAATCCTGCCGGATTCGATGCCTTACTAGAAACACATAAGGCAACACCCGATCAAAAGTATTTTATTACATGTGGCTCTAATGAATCTGGAACCAATGATCAAACTAAGAATAGAAACTATACACGTGTTTCTAAAAAGATTAATAAGCAACTCAAACCTTATGCTCAAAAAGTATTTTACAAAGTCTATGACGGTGGTGTTCACAATGAAACATTATGGGCTGCACAGTTAAGTGAATTTGCTTTATTTATGAAGTCATAATATAAAAGCAGCACCATTATCAAATGGTGCTGCTTATTTATTAGTATGCTCTTGCAAATAAAATTGTTTGTTTTGCTTTTTTACCAGTCACCGGACAGTTTTCAGTTAAAACTTTATCTTTTAAGATAACACGAGCTGTTGCACCTGTATCTTCTTTGATTTGAATTTCAGCAGCTTCACCACTAATGGACATTTTAATATAACCACCCTGTTTTAAATATGCTTTAAATTCATCATATGTTTTAGCTTCATAAGTTCTACTAGTTGTTGCTATCAAAGCTTTTTCATACATTTCTTTATGCATTTGTTTTAAACCATGCTTAACAAATGTGTTTAACTGGGAAATCTCAACTGTAACTTTTTCATAGTTATGTCTAAACATCACTTGTACAGTACCATTTTCTAAGTCTCTTGGTCCAATTTCAATACGCAGTGGCACACCCTTCATTTCATGCTCACTAAACTTCCAACCTGGAGATTTATCAGAATTATCTACTAAAACTCTAAAGTTTTTAGATAATTTCTTTTGCATCGATATAACTGCCTTTGTAACCGCTTCATTTGGTCTAATAGGCACGATCACAACTTGTGTGGGTGCAACATAAGGCGGTAACACTAAACCATTGTCATCACCATGAACCATAATGATTGCTCCAATCAATCTTGTAGATACACCCCATGATGTTTGGTATGCATATTCTAATTCATTTTTATCGTTTAAGTACTTAATATCGAAAGCTTTTGCAAACTCATCACCAAAGTAATGTGATGTACCTGATTGTAGTGCTTGTCCATCATGCATTAAAGCTTCAATGGCATATGTTTCAAGTGCTCCAGCAAACTTTTCTTTATTTGTTTTACGACCTGTAACAAATGGTATAGCTAGTAGATCCTTACCTAACTTTTCATACACCTTTAACATGTCTTTAGTCTCTTTTTTAGCTGCTTTAGCCGTTGCATGAACTGTGTGTCCTTCTTGCCATAAAAACTCTTTACCGCGTAAAAATGGACGTGTCGTTTTTTCCCAACGTACCACTGAACACCACTGATTATACAGTTTTGGTAAATCTCTATAAGATTTTACAATTTTACTATAGTGTGTTCCAAATAAAACTTCTGAGGTAGGTCGAATAATTAAACGTTCACTTAAATCTTCAACACCTGTTGTTGTGACCATTGCTGTTTCGGGTGCAAATCCTGAAACATGGTCCTTTTCTTTTTGAAATAAGGATTCTGGAATTAATAAAGGCATATATACATTTTCATGACCAGTTTGTTTAAATGCATCATTCAAGTACTTTTGAATATTTTCCCAAATCCCATAACCTAAAGGTCTATATATAATAAAGCCTTGTGTTGAACTATAATCCATTAACTCTGCTTTTAAACAAAGGTCTGTATACCACTGACTAAAATCTACATCTCTAGCTGTAATACTTTCCACTAACTTTTTATTTTTACTCATTTGATTTCACCACAATTGTTTCATTTCCTTCAAATTTAACTTTTCTTTGTTTATACAACAAGCCTAATGCACGTTTAAATGACTTTCTACTTAATCCAAAAACTTTTAATATCGTATCACTATCTGTAGCAGCTGTATAAGGCATTGTACCACCTTGAGTTTCTAAATAATCCATAATTAATTTAGAATCATCAATTCGAACAACTTCTTTAAAATCAATTAAACTACCTTCATATCCACTTGGTGTTTCATATGTGATTTTAACTGTTAATGTTTCACCTATACGATAAAGTTGTCTAACATTTGATTTTTTTACCAATACTAAATTGTATTCTTCAGTTAAAATAAAATATCCGATATTACCGATAACTTGAATAAACCCTGTGACTTCATCCCCTATGTTTAAATTACCTGTAATCACACGTATTTCATTATAAGGAATCGGTCGTGCAGTTAATCTTGTTTTTACACGTAAATCAACATACACTTGATCATCGACTTTAGGCCAAAGTGCTTCATCACTTGGTAAATCATCTTTTGATAAGAGTACATCTTTTGAAATCCCTAAATCTAAAAAGACACCTAACCCAGGCTTTACAGAAACCACTTTTAATACCCCCGGGTTACCCACTGTAACATAGGGTTCATGTAATGTTGCTGCCAGTCTGCCTTTTGCATCAAAATACAAAAAGGCATCGACAAATTGTCCAGGCTCTAGTTTTCTATGATCTGTTTCATTTAAGTGTAAGAAAACCTCTTCATCATCGCTTGATTTTAACAAATAAGCAATATCCGTTTTTCTTACAACTTGTAGTTCATTTAATTGTCCAATTTTAAGTTTCATATCTCTCACCTACTAAAAATTATATCATATAAAACAAAAATCCTGTGTAAGGATTTTAGTTTTCTAATTGTTCTATATATGTTTCATAAGCTTCTAATAAAAGTTTCTCAACAAATCCCACAAATGGCGATAAATCCTTCTCTTCTTTGAATGTATCAATGTGTTTTAAGTAATTAGCTTTCTCGCTTTCAGGAATTGTAACAGGCATATAGCCATCATATAACAAGATATAATTTAATACAATTCTTGCCAGTCTACCGTTACCTTCTAAAAACGGATAGACCTTAAATATTTGAGCATGTGCAAAACATGCTTTTTGGAGTGTTGTTCCTTTAAAATTATCTAAATCATAAAAGAACTTTGCCATACGATCATAAACCTTTACGTAATCTGGCGGCTGATGCATAC
>JBAYTJ010000010.1:0-16804 GCA_041675665.1 Acholeplasma sp.
ATAAGATTGAAAATACAAAACCAATAACGCTAGACATTGGTAATTTTGATGGCTTACATATTGGTCATCAAAATTTAATCGAAAAAACAAAATTATTTAGTGATACTCAAAGTGCAGTCATGACTTTCTATCCACATCCAATGGGTGTCATAACAAATAAGTCACTGCCAATACTTATGGATATAAAAGACAAAGAGCGTGCATTAAAACAAACAGAAGTTGATCATTTTTTTGTTGTCGAGTTTACAAAGTCATTTTCTAAACTAGAAAAAGATCAATTTATTGGATGGCTGAAGCAACTAAATGTTTTGCGTATTGTTGTTGGTAGAGATTTCAAATTTGGTCATAAAGGCTCTGGTAGTGTGGCAAATCTACAAGAACATTTTGAAGTGATTGTCGTCGATGACTTACTTTACAAAAATACACGCGTTTCTACCACCTATATCAAGCTATTACTTGAACAAGGTGATATGAAATTAGCCAAAAAACTATTAAATAAAAGTTATAGTATTCATGGTGAAGTCATACATGGTGATAAAGTTGGAAAAATGATAGGATATCCGACTGCTAACATTGATTATAAAAATCACTATCTACCGAAAATAGGTGTTTATGCTGTAAAGGTTCAAATTGGTGACCATACCTATTTAGGATGTGCTAATTTGGGTCATAATCCAACTTTAAACTACTCAACAACTAAACGTTTAGAAGTGTTTATTATGGATTATGATGCAAATCTTTATGAGGAGGAAATTACTGTATCTTTTGAACACTATTTAAGAGATGAAATAAAATATGATAAAGTTGAAGATATGATTGAACAAATAAAAAAAGATGTTGAACAAACATACAATTTATTGAAAAAATAAATTTATGATAGAATATAATTGATAAGGAGGTATTTTCTATGAAAATGATTATTGCCGTTGTATCTAATGATGATGCAAACAGAGTTCAAAAAGGTTTAGTTAAAGAGAATTTTTTCGCTACAAGATTATCAACAAAAGGTGGATTCTTACGTGAGGGGAATGCAACATTTTTAATTGGTGTAAATGATGAAAAAGTACCTCAAGTTTTAGACATCATTGAAAAATATTCTAAAACACGTAGTAAAATTGTACCGAATGCAATTGTTAATGAATTTGGTTCATTTAGTACATTACCTATTGAAGTATCCGTTGGTGGAGCCACTGTATTTATATTAAATGTCGATCAATTTATTAAATTATAATGTAATTTATTCCAAAATTGATGTATTTTACCAATAATTTTCATTATATTGTTGCAATTATAATTTAAATATGGTAATATTCATTAGGTCGATAGCAAGGACATTGTTAGCCAAAACAGAATCTTTAGCTATACGAGACATAGGAGGAAACATTATGGCACTGACAAAAGACAGTAAAAAAGCAATCGTTGAGAAGTTTGCAAGATTTGCTGGGGACACTGGTTCTCCAGAAGTACAAGTTGCAATTTTAACACACGAAATCAATGAGTTAAATGATCATTTACAGACTCATATTCATGACTTCCACTCTAAACGTGGTCTATTCATGAAAATTGGTCGTAGACGTAACTTACTTAAGTACTTAAAATCACAAGATGCTCAAAGATATACTGCTTTAATTAATGAACTTGGTTTAAGAAGATAAGAAAACTCACTTTGTGAGTTTTTTTATTTGTTAGAAAAATAAGTTATTTTTTGTATTTGACATGAACGAATGCATAAAATACTGCTAAAAATGATATAATAAAAGTAATTGAAAAAGAACAAAAAATTTCAATATAAAATGAAGGAGATTTTATATGTCAAAACAAGTATTTGAAACAACACTTGCTGGGAAACCACTAAGAGTTGAAGTCGGCGAAGTTGCTAAACAAGCAAGTGGCGCCGCAATGATTTATTATGGTGACACAGTTGTTTTATCAACTGCAGTTGCAAAAGCAAAAGTGGGACAAACAGACTTTTTCCCATTAATGGTTATCTATCAAGAAAAGCAATATGCTGCAGGTAAAATTCCTGGTGGTTTCTTTAGAAGAGAAGGACGTCCATCAGAAGTAGAAACTTTAACTTCAAGATTAATTGATAGACCATTGCGTCCATTATTTGATGATGGTTATAGAAACGATGTTCAAGTTATTAACACTGTTTTATCATCAGATCCGGAAGCTTCTAGTCAAATGGCTGCTATGTTAGGATCATCCATTGCATTAGAAATATCAAATATTCCATTTATGGGTCCAATTGCTGCGGCACATGTTGGACGTATTAACGGTGAATTTGTTTTAAATCCATCATCTGAGCAATTAAATGATTCAGACATTGATTTAATCGTTGCTGGTACTAAAGATGCAATTAACATGGTTGAAGCAGGTGCTAAACAAGTGGCTGAAGATATTATGTTAGAAGCAATTTTATTTGGTCATGAAGTCATTAAAGAACTTTGTGCATTCCAAGAAGTCATTGAAAGTGCAGTTGGTGTAGAAAAAGTAACACCTGAATTGCTTGCATTAAATGATGATGTTTATAACCAGGTTGTTAGCTTTAAAGGCAAAGAACTTGTTAAAGCGGTTGCAATTGTTGATAAACAAGATAGATATGAGGCAATTGATGCAATTAAAGATGAAGTTGTTGCGCATTTTGAAAAACAAAACTTTTGGATTTCAGTAGATGGTAAAGATGTACTAGATCAAGATCAAAAGAAAGAATTAATGTCACAAGTAAAAATGGCATTAGATAAAATTGTTACTAAAGAAGTTAGACGTTTAATTACTGAGGATAAGGTTCGACCTGATGGACGTGGATTAGATGAAATTAGAGCTTTAGATTCACATGTTGATATTCTACCTAGAACACATGGTTCTGCACTCTTTACAAGAGGGCAAACACAAGCATTAGGGGTTGTCACTTTAGGTTCATTAAATGAAAATCAAATTATTGATGGTTTAGAACAAGAAGCTGTAACTAAACGTTTTATGTTACATTACAACTTCCCACCATATTCAGTTGGTGAAACAGGTCGTTATGGATTTACTGGACGTCGTGAAATTGGTCATGGTGCTTTAGGTGAACGTGCATTACTACAAGTATTACCAAACGAAGAAGAATTCCCATATGCAATTCGTGTTGTATCTGAAATTACTGAATCTAACGGTTCAAGTTCACAAGCAACAATTTGTGTAGGATCTATGGCTTTAATGGCTGCAGGGGTACCAATTAAGGCACCAGTTGCAGGTATAGCAATGGGTTTAATTAAAGATGGTGACCACTATTCAATCTTAAGTGATATCCAAGGTATGGAAGATCATGAAGGCGATATGGACTTTAAAGTTGCTGGTACAAAAGATGGTATTACAGCACTTCAAATGGATATTAAGATTAATGGTATTACAACTGAAATTATGAAAGAAGCATTAGAACAAGCACGTAAGGGTCGTTTACATATTTTAGGACACATGAACAGTGTCATTAGTGATGTAAGACCAGACTTAAGTGCATATGCACCTAAGGTAAAAATGATTCGTATCAACCCAGATAAGATTAGAGATGTTATCGGTGGTGGTGGTAAGATAATTACTCAAATCATTGAAGATCATAATAATGTTAAAATTGATATTGAACAAGATGGACGTGTGTATATTATGCATACAGATTCTGTATGGTTGAATAAAACTGCTGCCTATATCGAAAGTTTAGTTAGAGAAGCAAAAGTTGGTGAATTATATGAAGCTAAAGTAACACGCTTATTAATGGATAAAGAT
Source organism: Acholeplasma sp. (assembly GCA_041675665.1). GTDB lineage: Bacteria > Bacillota_I > Bacilli_A > Acholeplasmatales > Acholeplasmataceae > Acholeplasma. The sequence continues at coordinate 3,766 of JBAYTJ010000010.1, forward strand.
GGTAAGAAAATCCAAGGTGTGTTTGCTGAAATATTCCCAGGTACTGAAGGATTGGTACATATTTCTAAATGGGCTAAAGAAAGAACCGAAACACTTGATGGTAAAGTGAAGGTTGGCGATCAAATCTTAGTTAAAGTTGTTAAGATAGATGAACGTGGACGTGTTGACTTGTCAAGAAAAGATGCATTATAATCAAATAGTTTAATCAAAAACCAATCTCTTTATACAGATTGGTTTTTTCTTTGTGAGTGAATTTATTAGGCAATAGAATGAATGAACATATAATAAGCAACAAAGGGGTGGATACAGATGGATGAGCATTTAATACTATATATAAATATTGCAATCGTTATTGTTGTAAGCGGGTTAGTAAATTACTATTTGAGTCGATGGATTTCTAAAAGTAATAAATGGTTGGTATTTATCATACCCAGTGTTTTGCTTCTAGTATCACTTGGATTACTACTTTTAGGGCTTACGATGGATCAAGGTGTTGGGTTTGGTGCATTTGGTATTATCATTTTATTTGCATTTACTATGGTTGTATTTATTTCAACGCTTGTATCATCACTGATCGTATTTATACGTCATAAGTTTTAAGTAAATTATGATAATTCGTTGATTCAATTGACATTTTTGATAAAAGCATATAAAATGGCTATGCATTATTGGATTGGGAAGGTGACTGAGCAAAGTTTTATACTTTGTTAGGAAAGTCCATGCTAGCACATACCTTTATGGTATGTAGTGTTTGTGCTAAGGGAAACAATAACCTTAGGTATGTTTAAATTACATAACGGCAAGCGTGTTATAGCTAAGGTGTAAACTATGTTATAGCACATCATAAATGTGCCACAGAGACGAGTTTATATAGAAATATATAGAATGAAACGCGGTAAACCCCTCAAGCTAGCAACCCAAATTTGGTAGGGGCACGAGATTTATAGCAATATAAAATCTTGCAAGAGAAATCTTGAGATTAATAGTCACAAAAGAAGAGATTCTTTACAGAACATGGCTTATGCACCAGTTCATATGCAAATAAAAACCACCTTTTGGTGGTTTTTGTTTTAAAATATGCCATCGGTTGTAATGTAATCAATACCAAGTTTGGCAAGTGTTATTGCACGTTGTAACTCGTTGACAGTCCACGCGTTGAGTTTTAAAGATTGATAATGTACTTGATCAATAACATCTTTAGTAATTACTGAGTGATGTAGTGATAATTCAATGTGATTATTTACCCCAAAAGCTAATACGGAGGCATCAAATTTATCAGCTAGATAATGTAATTCAAGATTTGGTGCTAACTTTCTTGTTTGTAAGAGGTTATCCTTATTAAAAGATATGATTATTGTTTTAGATAGGTAATTGTTTTTCTTTATATAATTTAGTAGTTCATTAATTTGTTCTAAAGTAAATAATGCTTTAAGTTCTATAATGGCGTGTTTATCATGAATGATGCAGATGTCTAAGTACGCTTTAAACAAAGGTATTTTATATAAATTATTCAGCAAAATCTTATCTATTAAGCTATAGTCTGTTTGGCTAATAACGATGTTTTGGTTGGTGAACCTTTGGAGGTGATTATCATGGTGTAAAACAAGTTTTTGATCACGTGTTAAATGCAGATCGGTTTCAATACCAAAAAAGGGTAGCATAGCGGCAGCCATGAAACTTTCATTGGTGTTTTCTAAAATTTTAGAGGGTAAGCCACGATGGGCGATCCATTTGATTTTTGGATACTCACTAATTATTTCATTCATAAAGATATTATACGTCATTTGAATGAATTAATCTACATATGTAAAAAGGTTACCAAAATTTGGTAACCTTTTTAATATTAAGCTTGTTTTGTTAATAATTTATTCTGAATAAGTTTCACGAATTCTACAATAACAAGTGGTAGCACAGATAATCCAATAACAACTAACCAATCAATAAATTGCCAGTGTAGGACATGATCAACACCAAATACATTGTTTGCAATAAATGGTACGAAGACTGTAATCAATTGTAAGCCTAGACAGCCAAAGAACGCCCATATGAGGTATTTATTTGGTTGTAAGGTAAATGTAGAGTGTTTCTCACTACGTACGTTAAATGCATGGAATAACTGCGAAATAGCAAGTACCATGAATCCGATAGTTTGTGCATGCTGAAGTTTATTGCCTTCATCACCAATTAAGTAACCAATAAAGAAAGCCATAAACGTGATTATCCCAATTGTAATACCTTGCCATGCAACTTTTCTACCTAAGCCGTCTGCAAATATACCTTTTGAGTTATCTCTAGGTGGTTGTTTCATAACATCTGGTTCTTTAGGTTCTAAACCAAGTGCGATTGCCATAAATGAGTCAGTGACTAAGTTAACCCATAGGATTTGAGCGGCGGTTAAAATTTGAAGTTGTGGTTCATTCGGGAATAATAGGATACCTAATGTAACACCTAAGAAAATTGTAACAATTTCACCAATATTACAAGAAAGCAAGAAGTGAATTGATTTTTTAATATTTGCGAGTATTGTACGACCCTCTTTAACTGCTGAAACGATGGTAGCAAAGTTGTCATCTGTTAGAATCATATCTGCTGCACCTTTTGCAACTTCAGTACCAGAAATACCCATAGCAATACCAATATCAGCTCGTTTTATACTCGGTGCATCGTTGACACCATCACCAGTCATAGCAACAATTTTACCAGATGCTTTCCATGCTGTAACAATACGCACCTTGTTTTCGGGTGATACACGTGCATATACCCTAATTGCTGAAAGTTTCTCATTGAATGCTTCATCTGTCATATTATCTAATTCTTTACCAGTAATAGCTAGATGACCGTCTTCTAAAATACCTAAGTCAGTTGCAATAGCAACCGCAGTATTCTTATGGTCACCAGTAATCATTATAGTCGTAATACCAGCATTTTTGGTTTCTATGATAGCATCTTTAACTTCCGGTCTTGCAGGGTCAATCATACCTACTAAACCAAGTAATGTTAAATCGTTTTCTAATGCATCATGTTCCAATTCTAAAACATTAGGTTCTTTATCATATACTTTATAAGCAATTGCAAGTACGCGTAATGCTTGATCTGCAAAGTCTTTGTTTTGTTGTATAAATGTTTCTACAATTTGTGGTGTTACTTTTTCTAGATGTCCATTATGATTAACATATGATGCTTTAGCAAACAAGACATCTGGCGCTCCCTTTGTAATAGATACATATTTGCCATCTATTAAATGAACAGTTGTCATTAGTTTACGTAGAGAGTCAAATGGTAGCTCATGCACACGTTTATAGTCGTTTAAAATGGTTATAGGATTAAAGCCTGTTGTTATTGCTAAATCTGTTAGTGCAATCTCAGTTGGGTCTCCAATTTTAACGTATGTTTGATCATCAGTTAACTGAAGCTTTGTATCATTACATAAGACACCATAGTCAATTAACATTTTTAATTCTGTAGAAGGTTTTTGAATGTCTTTAACGCTAGTGACGCTTCCATAAAGATAGGTTTCTGTGATTGTCATAACGTTTTGAGTTAATGTCCCTGTTTTATCTGAACAAATAATCGATGTTGAACCAAGTGTTTCAACAGCAGGTAATGTACGCATAATTGCACGTTGCTTCACTAAATTTTGCATACCTATAGCAAGTACAATCGTAATAATAGCAGGTAAGCCCTCAGGTATTGCAGCGACCGCAAGTGCAATAGAAGACATAAATATTTCTATCCATTCTATATGCTCAAAGCCAACTGTAAACAAACCTCTTAAAATTTGAATAATAAAAATAAGTGTTACGACAAATAATGCAACTAATGCTAAGGTTTTACCAAGCTTTGCAATTGTTTTTTGTAGTGGTGTCAACTCTGTTTCAGTACTAGATAACATAGTTGCAATCTTACCGATTTCTGTTTGCATACCGGTTGCAGTAACAACTGCTAAACCTCGTCCATATGTAACAACTGTACTCATGTAACCAACATTGAACCTATCACCTAAGGCAACCTCATCTTGTTTGATAGCATCAATTGTTTTTTCAACAGGTATAGGTTCTCCGGTTAAGGCGGATTCGTCTGTTTTTAAGTTGATGGATTCAATGATACGAATATCTGCAGGGATATAATCTCCTGCATGTAATACAACAATATCACCAATAACAACTTTAGAAACATCGATCACAACCTCATGACCATCGCGTAAAACAGTTGCATGTGGGTTTGACATCTTTTTAATAGATTCTAAAGCTTGTTCAGCTTTAGATTCTTGCACAACACCTAAAATGGCATTAATAACTACAATTGAAATAATTAATAAGCCTTCAGTTAACTCTTCAGGCTTTCCTTCAATGATAGCAGCCAAAAATGCGATTAATGCGGCAATAATAAGCACGATCACCATGAAGTCTTTGAACTGTTCAAGTAGCCTTGCAAACAGGCTACGTCTTTTTCCTTCAGCTAATGCATTTGGTCCATATTCCTCTAATCTTTGTTGAGCTTCTTTACTACTTAGCCCCTTCATAGATGATTGGTGTTTATCTAACACCTCATCTACAGTTAATTGATACGCGGTTTTTTCTTTCATATAATATTTCCTTTCTATATAAATAAAGACCTTCAAAACCAATAACCTGGTCTTGAAGGTCTCGTTTACAAGTTAAACTTGAAAATTAACCGGGCTTTGGAGCCGTAATGACGATTAATTTTTGGGAACTACTCCCCTTCATCAAGAAATATTTTATCATAAATATTTAAAATATACAATCTAAAGTTCTGAAAATGAAACAGCAATTAGTGCTGCAACTTTTGCATTATGATAGATAAGCCCAATATTAGATTCTAAACTGGTGATTTCTTGATTATTTTGAAGGTGCTTCAATAAATAGGGTGTTAGATCTTTACCAGTTACTTTATGAGCGTTTGCAGCTAAAATAGCAGAAGTGATTGCATCATCTAATTTCACTTTATCAATAGCAAAACTTTCTGGAATTGGGTTTGCGATGAAAACACCACCACTTAAACCCATGCTCCATTTTGCCAGCATAAGTTCAGCAATCTGTTTTGGTTCATCGAGTTGATATGTTGTTTGTAATCCAGATTCATTGGAAAAAAAAGCAGGAAAATCACTGGTTTGATAACCAATAATCTCAACACCTTTAGTCTCTAAATATTCCAGTGTTTTAGGTAAATCTAACATTGCTTTTGCACCTGTTGAGATGACTGCAACTTGTTTATCAGCTATTTCCTCTAAATCTCTTGAAATATCAAATGTTTCAGAAGCATTTTTATGAACACCACCAATTCCACCGGTTGCAAATATGCGAATACCTACCATATCAGCAATCAAAATAGTTGCTGAGACTGTAGTCGCACCTGTGTACTTTTTTATGACACAATATGCAAGGTCACGTTTGGATAGTTTAAGTACATTTTGTTGTTTGCCTAACAGTGTTAACTCACTTGGTGTTAAACCAACTTTGATACGACCATCAATGACAGCAATGGTTGCAGGTGTTGCACCGTTATGCGTCACAATTTTTTCCACACTGAGTGCAGTCTCCACATTTTTTGGATATGGCATACCATGTGCAATAATTGTTGATTCAAGTGCAACCACCGGCTTACCAGCTCTTATAGCTGCTAATACTTTAGGATGAATATCAATATATTGATTCACTAAAAATCACCACTTTCTTAAGCATAAACGACAGGATCTAGACTGACCTCATTTTGTAGTACAGTTATGGACTTAATTTTAACCTCTTTTAGGGGTTGGTCATAGGCATCTGTTTTCACTGATGCAACTTTATCAATAACATCTAATCCCTCAACTACTTTTCCAAATGCTGCGTATGAACCATCTAAATGTGGTGCATCTTGATGCATTATGAAAAATTGTGAACTTGCAGAGTCTCTATCCATTGTTCTAGCCATGGATAGCACACTTTTTGTATGTTTTAAATCATTTTTAAATCCATTTTGTGCAAATTCACCCTTAATTGGTTTTTTTGAATCTTTAGGGTTTGCACCACCTTGAATCATGAAACCTTTGATAATTCGATGAAAAATTAATCCATCATAAAAATTTGTGTTAACGTAATGCATAAAATTAGAAACTGTATTGGGAGCGATTTTTGGATATAATTCAATTTTTAACGTTCCAAAATCTTCAATTTCTAATGATAATAGAATATCTGACATATTTGGGTATCCTTTCAATATTTATTAATTTCATTTTATCATATCATGATATAATGGAGATAGAAAGTGAGCGATAATTTTATGATAGATTTTGGACATGGTGTCGCAAGCGGTAAAATCATTTTGATGGGGGAACATTCTGTTGTATATGGTAAGCCCGCAATAGCGCTACCCTTTAAACAGGCACAAATATCATCTAAAGTGTTTAAAACCAATGATAAAATAACAATCGATTCGATATATCACAATGGATTTTTAGATGATGCTCCGGACACATTATACGGTATTAAACAACTCATTTATATTGTTTTAGTCTATCTAAAACAACCTTTTTTTGGTATTCATATTCAAATTGAATCATCATTACCTGCTCAAAGAGGACTAGGTTCATCAGCAGCAGTATCGATTGCGGTCGTTAGATCACTTTTTGATGCCTATAAAGTTGAGTTAAGTCAAGATAGATTAAACTACTTTGTTGATGTTGCTGAGCAAATTCATCATGTCAATCCTTCCGGATTAGATGCAACAACCATTGCTTTTGGTCAAGCAGTATTTTATCAAAAAGATATTGGAAAAAGTGTCATTCCATTAAAAATGGATGCTGTGATTGTTGTTGCTGATACTGGCAAAAAAGGATTGACAAGACAAGCTGTTGAAGAGGTTCGAAAACTTTGGAATGAAAATCCAACAATTGTTAGTCCGATTATGGATAGACTTGAAGCATTAACAAATGAAGTTAAAACGTTTTTAGAAAACAATGAAGTTATTAGATTGGGTTTAGCAATGACTGAAGCACATGAATTATTAAGAAGTATTAAAGTATCTGATGATGAATTAGAAAAATTAGTTGAAGTATCTAAATTAACCGGTGCACTTGGGGCGAAACTTACCGGTGGTGGTAAGGGTGGTTGCATGATTGCACTTGCACAAAATGAAGATCAAGCGATACGCATAGCAGATGCATTAAAAAATGCTGGTGCAGAAAATACTTGGTTTTATGATTTAAAGGAAATTGTCGTATGAAACATACCGCTAAAGCTAATGTAAATATTGCACTTGTTAAATATTGGGGTAAAAAAGATACACTTTGGAACTTACCGCTAACAGATTCACTGAGTTTAACATTGGATCAATTTTATACAGAAACAACTGTAGCTTATGATGCCACACTAACTAAAGATTTACTCTTCATTGATGATGTAGAAATTTCAGGTAGTGAGTTTAACCGTGTAACAAAATACATGGATAAAGTCAGAAATCTGTATGATATTCCCTATTATGCACGCATTACCTCATATAATTTTGTACCTAAGAAAGCAGGATTAGCATCATCATCATCTGCATTTGCAGCACTAGCATATGCAGCAACAAAAGCATATAACTTAAACTTAGATAATAAAGAATTATCTAGTTTAGCTAGATTAGGTAGTGGTTCTGCTGCACGCTCAATTTATGAAGGTCTAGTCATTTGGCATGAAGGATATGATCATCATTCGTCTTATGCTGAACATTTAACCAACATGGATGATTTAGCACTCATTGTATGTCTAATTGATGAAACACCTAAAAAAGTGAATAGTACGGATGCGATGAATCGTTTAAACGATTATCCAGATTTAAAAGAACTTTGGATAAACAGTACCAAAGATGCATTTAATGATATGAAACAAGCAATCATCAATAATGATTTTGAATCAATGGGCGCTATTGCTGAATCACACGCTAGTTTAATGCACTACATTATTCAAGAAACAGGTGTCACTTATTTAACAGATCAATCGTTTAAAGTCATGGATTTAACAGAGAAAATTAGAAATGAAGGCATACCCGTTTATTATACGATGGATGCTGGTGCGAATGTTAAAATACTTAAAAAAAAAGCATACGTTGATAAAGTATTAAGTCGTTATGAGTAATTATCTAAAGTTGTTGTAAGTTATTCAGGAACGGGGGTTTGTTCAAAATGATCTCACTAAAAGTACCTGGAAAACTCTTTATTATTGGAGAGTATTCAGTGACTAAACCAGGTAATGAGGCAATTATTGTCGCTGTTGATAAATTTATCCATGTACGTGTCAAAGCAGATGAAGATAATCAATTTTCATCTGAAATGGGACATTTTAAATGGATGTTGTCAGATGAGTTGCCGGTTTTTGTGTATGATAATTTAACACATGCAAAAGCAGCAATTTACATTGCACATAGATATTTAAAATATAAAGGTATCACACCACAAACATATAGTATTCAATTATTTTCCGAATTAACAAGTAAAGATAATATCAAGTATGGTTTAGGCTCATCAGGAGCAGTCATTGTTGCAGTTATTAAAGGTATTTTGAAGTTTCATGATATAGAGATTTCAAAAATAGACTTATTTAAACTAAGTGTTCTATCTCAAATAGAAATTTCAGATATTACATCCGGTGGTGAACTTGCAGCATCGATTTTTGGTGGCTGGGTGTTTTACCAACGTTATGACTTGATTTGGATATTAAATAGAAAAGGACACTTTGATGAAGTCATGGAAATGCCTTGGCCATTATTAAAGATTGATAAACTAAAAAAACCATACTTGAAGTTGGTTGTATGCTTTTCTGGTGTATCTCAATCAACAAAAGTGTATACTGAGAAAACAACGAATTTAAATGGTAGTAGTTGGTATGCTAATTTTTTAAATAAAACGAAGCTAATTGTAAACCAGTTTAAGGAAGCTTTGATTCGTTCAGATTATTATACAATTAAGTATATGATAGATTTATATCGTCAAATGTTGAGTGAACTTGAACAACATGCTGAAATTAAGATTGAGTCAGAACCATTTAAAAAAATGATACAAATTGCTAATGATTATGGCTATTCTGCTAAAACAAGTGGCGCTGGTTTCGGTGATTGTGGTATTGCACTGGTTAAAAATGATATAGATAAACAAACACTTCAAGATGCTTGGATTAAAGGTGGCTTAATAGCACTTGAATTAAAGGTATGGGACTACGATGAGCAAAAATAGAAAAGATGAACATATAAATATAGCAAGATCTTTTAAAGATAAAGTCAATATGTTTGATAAGATTCAGTTGGAAGGCACTGACCTACCGGATTTAAGTATTGATGACATTGACTTATCAACAACCTTTTTAGGTATGAAAGTAGACTATCCAATTTATATTAACGCAATGACTGGTGGTAGTCAAAAAGCAGGTGAGATCAATAAATTTTTAGCTAAAATTGCAAATTATTTTAACTTACCAATGGTTACAGGTAGTCAGTCTATTATGTTTAAAGATCCGAGCTCTACCGAAACATTTAAAGTGATTAGAGATACATATAACGGTATTATTGTATCAAATATAAATCCGAATATGACGTTAGAACAAGCTAAAATAGCAGTAGATACTATAAATGCAAATGCCCTTTCAATTCACTTAAATGTCATTCAAGAACTGGTTATGACAGAAGGGGATAGAGATTTTAGAAATTGGACATCGAATATTAAAGAAATTGTCCAAAACTTAAGTGTACCAGTCATTGTTAAGCAAGTTGGTTTAGGACTCTCTAACCAAACAATAGCTAAACTAAAATCCATCGGTGTAAAACACATAGATGTATCAGGTAGTGGTGGAACTTCATTTATTGATATTGAATCAACACGTAGTGGTCGGGACTACAGTTACTTAAATGACTTTTCAATTGACACAGCTTTAGTACTTATGAATCTAAAAAATGAAAAGGAATTAGATATTTACGCATCTGGAGGTATCAGAAATCCGTTAGATGTTATTAAGTCTTTAATTCTTGGTGCAAAAGCTTGTGGGCTATCTAAATGGTTTTTAGATTTAACAGCATTAACCTTTGAAGATGCTGTTGTTAAGGTGGAATCCTTTTTAATTGATTTAAAGAAGATTATGATTATCTTAGGTGTTTCCAAAATAAGTGATTTAAATAAACTATCTTATAGCATCACGTAAAAAAACACTGCTCAAATGATTAATTTGAGCAGTGCTTTTAATGTTAAGTTTTAAGTTTCATTCGATTGAACCGTTTTGAGTAACTCCATTGTTAATAGAACAAATGATACAGTTAGAATTATGAACATAAACCATATATTAATTTGATGATCTAAATTATTTGAAAATGCTTCAAATATTAAGTACATTCTTGAAAATATAGACCCAATCAATAAATACATTGCATAGGTGAGTGCAACCACTTTACTACCAAGTAATAGTGCAACTAAAATAATCAGTAATGCAAGTAACAAACCGCTAAATCCAGCAAGTAAGTAATAGGCACCAAAGAAAATAAGCATTGGTAATGTGGTAAGCCCTATTAATTTGGCAGGTTTAGGTTTGTCATATAATATGTAGGCTGCAACAACGCCCAATGTATAAAACATTATAAGCACATTAACAAGTGCTTCACCACCAAATGCACTGGACGGTGTATTGCTAAAGAGTGCACCTATAAAACCAGTTAGTGCTGATGCGAATAAGTAAAATAGGATGCCATGTGATAATAAAGCATTCGATTTAATTTGTGACCAAACAATTGCAAACATCAGTAGTACCATACCTAGAAAACTACCTATGGTCAATAAATTAAATGGTGGAAAGTTTTCAATCATACCAAGGATATCCCAGTGCCATAGCACAATAATTGAGACAACAATGAGTCCACCAATCGATTCAGCAAATGTTTTTAAGGCTAATAAGAATGCCTTCATAATTTTAATTCCCCCTTAATTGAATTTTATAAACTATATCTATATTTTACTACTAAACAAATAAAAAATCACTAAATTTGAATCTTAACGCTTTGTTTATCTATTTTTTACGTTTCTTTTGTTTTTTAGTTTTAGTAAACCATCCAAACGGGATGATATTTGCAAGTGCGAGTGCAAGTCCATAATAGTACCATGCTACGACTGGTTGTTTGAGTTCAACAGCTGCACTTGGTAAACTACTTTTAGGTACCAAGTGAATATGATCATCTAAATAGGTGACTTCAACATAAATATCTGTTTCACCAAACTCAATAACATAATACGCATTTGCTATGACAGTTTCTGGTGGTCTTTCGACACTATAGGTTTGAAATGGGTTTAAAGCAATCATTTTATAATCCATAGCAAAAAACAACATAATTAATATGGACAAAATAAATCGATTTAAAATTAGTTTAAGTAAAAGTTTCATATTTTCTCCAATTTATTCCTAAAATGTACTATAATTATTGTATCATGAATATTAATATTTTATTCATAAACATTTAAAAATGTAGAAGAGGTTGATTGTCTTATGTATAAAGATACAAGAATCATTCAAGCATCAGAAATAGGCTACAACAATCGGTTAAGAATCACTGATCTAATTGATATGATCCAAGATGTGGAAGGTGCACATATTGAATCATTAAGTGCACTTGATAAAGCAAGTAAGGATCAAGGGTTTGCTATTGTATTAAATTTTAGATATGTACACATTAAATACTGGCCAAAGAATAAGGACATGTTAGAATTAACGACCTATCCATATGAAACAAAACAGTTTTATGGATACCGAAATACCATCATCCATGACTTGATGGGTAATTTATTAGTTGAATCGTATTGTTTAGGTTCATTTATTCATTTAGAGAACAAAGCACCACACAGGTTAAGTATGGATGTATTAAACTCATTAGGTAATAAAAAGAAACATGAAATGACATATATGGGCAGAAAAATTAGTCTAAATAGGAAACTAGCATTTGTTAAAACAATGAATCAAGTTGTAATGCCATCACATTTAGACTATTATCAGCACTTAAACAATGCAGTATATGTAGAATTTGCTTATAACATGTTACCAATGGATTTTAAGTTTAATACTTTGGTATGCGAATACAAAAAAGACTTTAAATTATTTCAAAAAATAGTGTTAAAATTATATCAGACAAATGACGGATTTTTAATACAATTTTTTGATGAAACAGATACGCTTTATACCGTAATTGAGTTTAAGTGAGTTTTGTTCGCGTTTAAGCTTTAAATATGATAATATAAGTTGGCAATAAAAATAAGGAGCATATACATGAAAGTATTTGATTATGAAGATATTCAATTAATTCCTTCTAAAAGTATTGTAAAATCTAGAAGTGAATGTGACACATCTATTATCTTTGGACCAAGAAAGTTTAAATTACCTGTGGTACCTGCGAATATGGCAACAATAATTGATGAAACACTTGCTATATGGTTAGCAGAAAATGATTATTTTTATATTATGCATCGGTTTGAGGAGTCATCTCGTATTATGTTTATTCAAAAGATGCAACAACGAAAATTATATACATCAATATCTGTAGGTGTTAAACCACAAGAATATCAATTCGTTGAAGAACTAGCAAAACTTAATTTAGTACCAGACTATATTACAATTGATATTGCACATGGTCATAGTGAGTTGGTTATTGATATGATTAAACACATTAAATCACACCTACCAAACTCATTTTTAATTGCTGGTAATGTGGCAACGCCAGAGGCTGTAAGAGAGTTAGAAAATGCAGGTGCTGATGCAACTAAAGTTGGTGTTGGACCTGGTAAAGTGTGTATTACAAAGCTTAAAACAGGTTTTGGCACTGGTGGCTGGCAATTAGCAGCACTATCTCGTTGTAGTAAGGTTGCTAGAAAACCGATGATAGCAGATGGTGGTATACGTACGCATGGTGATATTGCCAAATCCATTCGATTTGGTGCATCCATGATAATGATTGGCTTCTTATTTGCAGGTCATGATGAATCACCTGGTAAAACTGTTGAAGTTAATGGTGAAACATTAAAAGAATATTTTGGTTC
>JBAYTJ010000011.1:0-16286 GCA_041675665.1 Acholeplasma sp.
ATCTGATTTTATAAAAGAACTTTGGATCGTTTTTTATACTTGATGTCACAAGCGCATGTACAATTGAAGAATGTTCAGATAACGGCACAATGCTACCTTTTTCATTATAAATGTATATTTGATCGCCTAAGTTTGCATCTGATTCATGATACGCACTTTGTTCAACATTAGTTTTTAACGTGAAATATTTAATTTCTTCTTTGGACTTATCTTTAAGTAGATTGTATATCGTTGATTGATTTTCTTTAGTATCGTCCATATATGTCCATATATTACGATTTAAAAAATCAATCGATAGTTCTTTTAATATTGGATCTTTAGATTTTAAAAAGTATGCAATCAATCCATTCATATAATAGTCATCAATCTCTAAATAAGCATACATATTTGACGGATCAATTAGGATTGCTTTTAAAGATGTCACATCATGCTCAAAATCAAAATCTGTTTCTAATAAGTCCTTAACACGCAAATAAATTTTTTCTAGAATCACTTCGTAAGCGCGTGCTTTTGGGTGATAATAAACTTGCCAGTACATATGGTATCTAGCGACCAAATAGTTTTCTATAGCGTGAATTCCTGATGCCTTAAATGCTAACTTTTTGTTTTTAATAACTACCACACGCATCAGTCTATCTAAATCTATGTGACCGTATGCTGCACCTGTAAAATAAGCATCCCGCTCTAAATAGTCTAGACGATCAATATCTAATTGAGAAGATATGAGTTGTTCAATTAATGGATATTTCTTTTTCTTTAAAATGATCCCTGAAACATCTTTAGCAAAATCACTATCTATACTATCCAATAGGTTTCTAATTTCAGGGTGCGTTTGAATGATGGTTGCGCCAATCACTTCATGATTCACTTTAAAGACATATTCAAAAGCATGTGAATATGCACCATGACCAATATCATGGAGTAATGCAGCGACTAAAAATAATAGTTGTTCACGCTCATTTAAGTTATTTTCAATTTCTTTGATTTGTAAGAATCTGTAAGCTAATTCATAGACACCTAATGCATGAGAAAATCTTGAGTGCTCTGCAGCATGAAAAACCATATGAACACCAGATAATTGTCTAATTCTTCTTAACCGTTGAAAAACAGTTGTATCAATTAAGTTTGTGATAATATCATAGTCAATATGGATATAACCATAAAGTGGATCTCTAAAAACTTGTTGTCTATTTAATCTATTCATTTAAGTACCCCTAATGAAGTGAAAAGTGGCATATGCCACTTTTAATTTTAATCTAAAATTTCGTATTTTTTAACAAGTGTTACGGTGTCACCATTTTTTAGCATAAATGCTGCACCATCATCAGTATCTAGATGGCAGTCTAATCTAAAACTTTCGTGTACACGGCATAAAACATTATCTAATATACCGGCTTTAATACCGTCAATTTTTAACGAAACAACATCTTTATCTGAAATACCAAACACTTTAGCATCCTCGGGTGAAAAATGGATGTGTCTATCAGCAATGATAACACCTTCATTAATTTCAACTTCACCTTTTGGTCCAACTAATTTTGCAGAACCGCTACCTGCAGTATTTCCACTTGAACGTACTGGTGCAACAAACTTATAACGGATAGCATCACTTTGAGAAATTTCAATTTGCGTGCCTTTACGAGTTGGTCCTAAAATACGAACACCCTCTAAAACTCTTCCTTGAGGTGATACCACATCAATCTTTTCTTCTGCTGCGTATTGACCTGGTTGGCTTAAATCTTTTAATACGGTTAATTCATAACCGGATCCAAATAATATTTCTAAATGTTCCTTTGTTAAATGCGCGTGGCGTCCTGAGATGCCCACTGGTATTTTATTCATCAATAATTTTTTCCTTCCTAATTATAATCATCATATAAATTATATCACGTAAAGCATGCATCCACAAGCAAAGTTTTTTGATATAATATACCTAAGGAGTTGATAAATATGGAAACTATTTTTACAAAAATTGTAAACCGTCAGATACCAAGTCATATCGTTTATGAAGACGATTTAGTAATCGCATTTTTAGATATTACACAAACAACAAAAGGACACACACTTGTTTGTACAAAATCCCCTTATAAGAACATTCTAGAAGTACCTGATGCTTTGTTTAAACACTTATTTGGTGTTGTACAGTTATTGTCAAGAGGCATTCAAGAAGCATTTAATCCATCTGGCATTAATTTATTAAATAACAATGGAAATATGGCTGGTCAAACTGTTTTTCATTATCATGTCCACATTATCCCACGATATGCCAATAAAGACATTACTATAACACTACCAGATCAATCCAAAACTTTAACCCAAGATATATATAAAAATAGAGCAGCAATGATTATTGCAGCTCTATCGTAAATAATACACCATTTGCGTGATTTATAACGGACACTTTTAATCCGAATCTATCCATTGTTTCTTTTACAATAGCAAGACCTAAACCAAATTGTCCTTTACTACCTTTCTCATATGCTTTAAATATTTTAGGTAGTACATTGTCTTCAATATGCTCACCGTCATTAAAGATGGTGAGTTTTTTATCTGTAATTTGTATGACAATCTTTGTAACAGCATATCTAACTGCATTATCAACAATATTGGAAATTGCTATATGTGCACCTTCTGGATCCATTAAATGTACCCAATCTGTTTCAATATCAATTATAAACCTTAAGTTTGTAATATATTTATAGTTATTAACAACTTGTTCAACAACTTTTTTAAATGATGTTAGCTCATATGTATTTTGGTTATCAATATATCCAATTTTACTATACTCAATGATTTGTTTTACCTTTTTATTTAATAGATCTGCTTGTTTAATAATTAACTTCGTTGATTCGACATCTTCAATACCATCTTGAATAGCCTCAGCATAAGATCTAATCACAGCAATCGGCGTTTTAAGATCGTGTCCTAAATTTTGAATCATTTCTTTTTTAGTTGCCTCATTATTTTTAATCTCTATTCGCATATCATTTATTGTTTCTGCCAAACTGGATATCTCTTCTGCGCTGCTATCTATTTTGACTTCTGTTTGGTAATCTTCATCAATCATTGTATTAACACTAGACTGAAGATCTTTAAGTTTACCAAACGTACTACTACTCCATAGCCAAACAATGATATTACCAAGTACCAATATATTTAAAAAAGCAAGTGTTGTATAAAAAGGAATGTTGCCTGTCATATCATCTACAAATGCTGTGACATTTGATACTGCAAATACACCATATTTCGGTCCATTAGGTGGCCTTTTAATAATGCCTGTATATGCGATTTCGCCATCAATTGTATATTTTACGGTTCTATTAATATAGTTATCTCCAAAAGAAAAATGATCTCTTAACATCTGATTTGAAATTTGGTTAAATGTCTCTTCTGATAAGTTGTTTCTAGAATAATGAACAACTTGATCAAGTTCTATAATAAAGTAGTCATTATATCTTGTTAGACTTTGATAAGAAAACACCGCGGGGTTTTCTTCATACATTCTTAATATTTCACTAAAATAACTATCTAAATAAATTTTGTTTTGATTTTCATATGCTTTACTAAAACTTAAATTTACAATAAACAAAAAAAACATACCACCCAATATTGTGACAAATGAAAAAATGATATTCAATTGTGTGGCAAGTTTTAATTTACTCATAGAAGTCTATAGCCAAACCCATAAATTGTTTCTATTCTTAATAAAGGCATCTTTGAACGAAGGCGTCTTAATAGATCATCTACGACTCTATCAGACCCAACATAATTTTTACCCCATATAGTTTCTAGTAATAATTTTCTTTCAATTGGTTCTTGTTTATTCTTTAGAAATACTAATAGCATCTCAAATTCTTTATTAGTGAGTTCAATTAATTTTTCACCATGTCTAATTTCTCTAGAATCTAACTGAATAGAATAATCACTATACGTCATATGACCTGGTCTAGAGTTTTTACGTTTTAAAACAGCCTTCACACGTAGCATTAGTTCTTTAGGTGAATATGGTTTAGCAATATAGTCATCTGACCCAAGTTCTAATCCTTTAATTTTATCAAGTGCTTGATCTCTTGCAGATGTAAAGATGACTGCAGCTTCTGGATTTTCTTTTGAAATTGCTTTAATGAGATCAAACCCATCAATTTCACCTGTAAGCATAATGTCTAATATCCATAGGTCGACTGAGTCACCAACATGCGCCATCGCAGTTTCACCATCATAGAAAACAGTGACATCATAGTTTTCCCTAGTTAAGTATTTACGAATGATTTCAGATATGTTAACTTCGTCTTCAACAAAATATATTTTCATTAATTGTATTCCCCCTCGGATTCATTAATTATATACTTTAATTTTATCATATAATTTGGATGATTGATATGATAAAGGAAAAGCCACCTTAAAGAAGGTGGCTAATCGAGAGAGAAAAATGAAGTACCTATAGTATATATGTTGTATTTCATATTCTCAATATTTATCGAAAAGTATGTTAATTATTGTAACAAATACCATTATTTAATGTGCTGTAACCCCATGTATGGGACAAGTACTTCTGGTAGTGTTACACTACCATCTGCATTTTGGTAGTTTTCCAATACCGCAATCATGGTGCGCCCTATTGCAAGGCCAGATCCGTTTAGTGTGTGGACATACTCTGTCTTGGCATCTTTAGTTCTTTTAAATCTAATGTTTGCACGTCTGGCTTGGAAATCTCTTGCATTAGAAATTGAGCCAATTTCTCTATACATATTTTGTCCAGGTAACCACACTTCAATATCATAGGTTTTACTCATACCAAAACCCATATCACCAGTTGATAGGACAACCACTCTATAAGGCAGGTTTAATAGTTGTAATATTTTCTCAGAGTTTTGTAGCATTGATTGGTGTGCTTGTTCAGAGTCTTCTGGTCTAGTAAATTTAATAAGTTCTACTTTGTTAAATTGATGTTGTCTTAATATACCTCTTGTATCACGACCTGCAGATCCTGCCTCTGATCTAAATGCTGTCGTATAAGCTACATACTGTATTGGTAAGTTGTCATTATCTAATATTTCATCTCTATAAAGGTTGATTGTAGGTACTTCCGCAGTAGGGTTTAAGTACCATTCAAAACCTTCAAGTTTAAAAGCATCCGCTTTAAACTTAGGAAACTGCCCTGTAGCAAACATTGATTTCTCATTGACGATAAACGGTGGTGTAATTTCTGTATACCCATGTTGGTTCGCATGGACATCAATCATGAAGTTCATTAAGGCACGCTCTAGTCTAGCACCTAAGCCTTTATCAACAACAAACCGTGGACCTGTAATCTTGGTTGCCCGTTCAAAATCTAAAATATCTAAAGCCTCACCTATTGCTACATGATCTTTAATTTCAAAATCAAATGATCTAATATTACCCCACTTTTTAACTTCTATGTTTGCTGACTCATCTAAACCAACAGGCACATCATCTGCAGGGATATTTGGTAAATCAATCATCATATCATGAATTTTGGCATCTATACTGTTTAACTGATCTTCTAAATTAGGAATTTGAACCTTTATGGATTCAACCGCTGCAAGCACTTGGTTTGCGTCTAACTTTTGACGCTTTAAAGCACCAATTTCTTTAGAGTACTCATTTTTCTTTGCTTTTAAGTCTTCTACTGTTTTAATTAACTGTCTTCTTTCTTCTTGAAGGCTAATTAATACTTTTAAATAACTAAAATCACCACCTCTGGTGTTTAGTTTTTCTATAACATTATCGATGTTATCTGTCATAAATTTTATATCTAACATATATTTATCTCTCCTTATAAAATAAATGTCCTTAGACTAAAAATAGTCTAAGGACGATTAATTGATATCGCGGTGCCACCTTAATTCTATTGTATGAAACAATAGCGCTTATAAATTCTATAACGTGAATTACTCGGATGTTTTTAGCATCACTCCAGAGTGGAACTTTTAAAATTAATATCTGTTTTCACCCGCCACAGACTCTCTGAAAATAATCCTTAAAATTAGCTCTTTCTTCGTGTTAGTGTTATTATACCTTATTTTATTCACTACGTAAAGCCGCAACAGGATCTTTATTCGCTGCAATTTTTGCTGGTATTAAGCCTGCAATAAATGTTAGTAATATTGAAATGACAATTAACAGTAGTGCGTGAAGATAAAATAATTGTGCAATATTGTCATTTCCGGTTGGTTCTGCTAAGAATATATTAATGATTGGTACAAGTAAATATGTTATCAGTACACCAAGGGATCCTGCAAACAAACCAATTAATACAGACTCTGCATTAAAGACACGTGAGATGTCTTTTTTCCTTGCTCCAATAGAACGTAATACACCAATTTCTTTAGTTCTTTCAAGTACTGATGTATAGGTAATGATACCAATCATCACACTTGATACAAATAATGATATTGCTGCAAAAGCAATTAATACAGCACTAATAGAATCCATTACTGTTTTAATCATACCCACAGCTGATGCAACACTATCAACATAATTAACTTGTAGTGCTTCATCTTTACCAACGTTATAACCATCTAATATATCCAATATTGCTTCTTTATCATCAAAACTATTTGGATACACCAATATACCGCTTGGTAGTGCTATACCACCCAAACTATATAATATATCTTCTTTTGTATTATTTAGATTAATGTTGACACCACTAACAACGGATGTTTCACTTGCACGTTGTGCAAGAACAACATCAGAATTTGTATTTAAATCAATAATTGTTTCTGCAACTTTTGGTGTGTAATAAATACCTTCACTTACAGAGACAAAACTTGTATTCACTTTTAAAATACCTGCAATGCGAATTGTTAGAACATCTGGATTATTATCATCATTATATAAACTTAATAAGTCTGCTTGATCATTTGTTGTATTTTTGGCTGTAAACATACCTTCAGATTCTTTATACATTGCATTATTCGTAAATATTTTAAATGTTTGATTGACAATATCCTCAAATGGGATAATTTCATTTTCATTTAAACCTAAGAATTTTATGATATTGTTTGGTAATCTGTGACCCTCATCCACAACTATAACTGCTTCAAATTTTGATGTGTCATAGTACTCTCCTGAAATACGATCAAAGTACTCTGTTACAAAATCATATGCGAATGCACTTTGGTTAATATAGTCTGTACCTGTAAATGAAAACGGTGGTTGTGGATTTGACATGGGATTACTATTTAGGGTTGTACCATCTAAATAGTAATACTGTGTTTTATATTCATATTGATATACCACAGTTCCATGATCTTCTAAATTACTATTTTCAATATAATCTATATACGCTTGTGTAATATCATTCGTTGCAAAAGCAAAACTAATTTGTGGGTCATACCCAATAATACCACCTTCAACTGGTTCTGGTTCAACACGGTCTCGGTTGGCATTTATAATTGCAGAAAAATCTGTATATGAACGACTCACCTCAAGCGGTAATCCTGCAAAGGTTCCACGTTCCATATCATTTAAGTATTCAGTAAAGCCATATTGTAAAGACATCACAAGTGCAACCCCAATAATACCAATAGATCCTGCAAGTGCTGTGATTAATGTTCTTGTCTTTTTGGTTAACATGTTTTTAAATGATAACCTCAAAGCCGTAAAGTAATTCATACTTGATTTACTTGTATCTTTATTAAACGTCGTGCTTTCTTTGGTTGTGTAGGGATTTGTATCACCAATAACTTCACCATCTTTTAAGCGTACAATTCTATTAGAAAAACGCTTTGCTAAGTCACTATTATGCGTAACCATAATAATTAATTTATCTTTAGAAATTTCTTTTAACAAATTCATTATATCTTCTGATGTTTCACTATCAAGTGCACCTGTTGGTTCATCAGCTAAAATAATTGTTGGGTTATTAACTAAAGCTCTAGCAATGGAGACACGTTGTTGTTGCCCACCAGATAACTGATTTGGTTTTTTTCTCACATGATCTTTTAATCCAACGCGTGTTAAAACTTCTAACGCTCTTTTTCTTCTTTCTTCTTTAGATACACCAGATAATGTTTGAGCAAGCTCAACGTTAGAAAGGATATCTAAATGCGTAATTAAATTATAGTTTTGAAATACAAAACCAACTCTGTGGTTTCTATAAGCATCCCAATCTTTATCTTTATAGTTTTTAGTTGATACATTATCAATAATGATATCACCACTATTATATCTATCTAGACCACCAATTAAATTAAGTAGTGTTGTTTTCCCAGAACCTGATTCTCCTAGGATAGAAACAAATTCATCTTGTCTAAATGTTAAATCAACACCTTTAACAGCATCAAATGTTTGTTCCCCTATTTTATAGTACTTTGTAAGTTTTTTAACTTCTAACATATATGTTATCCCTTCTTTATGTTTATAATATATATAATATATATAGTAAACACTTTCATGTAACCTGTTTATTGATTCATTTTATCACTTTTATATAACCTTTATATGACTTTTGACAATGTATGTGAAAGTTTTTACAATGCTTACAAACAATAAGCACCACATGTTTATTTGTCAGCATTGCTTTATATCAACAGTTTTACTGGCATCATCATTATATTATATGGATACAGGTGTTTTTAAGTTCTTTGTCTGGACTTTCTTTTCTCCTATGAAACTTACACCTCTTATGTCTTAAGCATATGAACGAATAACAACATAAAGTAGTATTGAATGATACTTCTACCTTCATACAAAATAGTTTTATCATTAATTTTTGATGGTCTAAACCTGTTTTGATTGGCGTATTCAAATACTTTATACTCTGTTTCTATATCCTGCTCTAATTTTACAATCTTATTTGACCTATTTTTAATAGTATCATCGTAAGTGTACAATTAAGTAACGATATCACCTATATGATCTATGTCACTTCTTTCTAAGATATTACCACTATCATCATATGTATACATGGATTCATGGATTAACATAATTTTTTTGATTATTCTTCTATCCTAGATTTTTAGCCCTCCTAGTACTTAGTTAATAGAGCGGATATGACACAAGGTGCATTGTCAAAAATAACTAAAGAAAAAGGAATGCCGCTAGCACCCCTTTGATACGTAAAATTGTTTAGTCACATTTAAAACCAACACGGTTTAGTACGCGATAACGTGGCTATTAGTATAGCCACGTTCCACGTAACAGTGAAACTAAATTTTTCCGGTTATCTACTTTGATGTATCTTTTACATAGCTCGTTAGATTTTCCAAGAATTTACTTGTTCTCTTTTTAACTAATGCCACTATTTCTTTATCTTCATCATTAATGATATACGCTTCACTTCGATACAATCCAAATATTAAATATGGTACTACTTTTTTTTGAATACTTTTAATATCTTTAATTCGAATTACTATTTTTTTATCAAATAGTTTTTTACTGGTAATCCGATTTTCATCAATTTTCCAATAAATAAAACATTTTTTTATTATAAGAATCGTGATTGTAATAATCATTAATCCAAACACTAATGTAGATATGATTAATGCAGCAATCGGATTAGTTTCATTAGCTGGAGATATAACAGTAAAATATATGAGTGTTGAATAGATAAGTATTATTAATACCCATAATAACACACAACAAATCGACTCAAATAAATTATTGTAATTTTTTTTATTGTACATAGATTACTCCTCGAACTCAATCATATATTATTTCGAATTAAATCAATGGTAATTTTAGATGGTTGTGCATACATAAGACCAAACGTAAATTTACCCCACCACTCTAGCGATCTAAATGGATTCGGTCCTTTAGTACCTATGTTTCCCATACTTCCAATAATACCACCAACTCCAAAGTTAATCATTCCTTCTATTGCCACAAATCCTCCGTGCATCATTGCCCTGCCAAAATCAGGTGTTCTGCCATTAAACCACTCTTCAGATGCGTAACCCAGTGCGCCGGCTCCAAATGAGACTGCTCCACTAATGCCAAATGCACTTAATGCTGCAATTCCACTAGCGCCACTGGTTCCTGCAATAAGGGGCCCTAAAAAACCAACACCCATTGCCATAGAAAATCCTAAAGCTGCGCCAACAATTGTACTATTAATCGAACTACCCCAATCTACCTCATTAAAATTCCATCCGTTATTAATTAGTTGGCCCGCTACATTAAAACCGAATCCAAATTCTCCACCTATAACAGTTCCAACTACTATCATAGTTAAAATCGGAAAGTTCCCTCTGGGATCAGAGTACATCACTGGAGTGTTTCATATTTTAAGCAGCAATATAGTTTCTACACTATCTAACTTAATCCAAACCAATAAACATAATTAATTATTGATTTTTATTATCTATATCTTTTTTTGGAAGCGACTTAACAAATAAATCAAAATCACTTTTTAATAAATTCATTTCTCTTTCACGATATATCATAAACTCTTTTTCTGCTTTTTCTATGGCTTGTTGGTGTGATACATTACCATAGCCTTGAAGTAACTTTCTTTTGTTGAAAATAATTTGATTATCCAATTCTTCTATCCAATCCGTCATACTCATTTTTCTTTGCTCTAATGCTTGTAATTCAGCATAATCTAAGAACTGTGACACGAGTAAGTTTAACCTTTGAAGTTCTATTTCAGATAAATAGTTTTTAGCGATTTTAATATCTTCTTTAGTTACATAATTACCTTTAAAATTGGTCATACCTACATAAGGTTTTTCACTACTTACTCTATCATGTATCACTTCAGCAGCAGTATGTTCATGAACAGCGTAGTGTAGCTTATTTTGAACAGTAGCAAAAAAATCTTTTGTGATATCAATTCTTGGATCATAATCTATACTTGTTGCATAAATATCGGTCACTTGCTGATAAAAGTTTCTTTCACTAGAACGAATATCTCTAATACGTTGTAGTAATTCCTTGAAGTATCTATTTCCACCTTGTTTTAAACGATCGTCATCAAGTGAAAATCCTTTTTGAATATATTCATGCAACCGTTGTGTTGCCCATATTCTAAATCTTACTGCACTTTCTGATTGAACACGATAGCCTAAAGAAATGATCATGTCTAAATTATAATGATCAATACTTCTCTTTACATCTCTATTGCCTTCTTTTTGAACTGTCAAGAAATTCTTGTTAGTTGAATCTTTTTCTAGTTCTTTATCTTCGTAAATGGTTTTTATATGTAGACTTATATTTTGTTTTGTTGTTTGATAAATATCTGCAATTTGATTTTGTGTTAACCAGATATCTTCATTTAAAAACTTGACATTAACTTTGATCAAACCATTACCATCTTCATAAATGAGTACATCATTTTGATCTTTCATATCGTTTCAACTCCCATTGAATTTTTCATGTAATTATTACTGCTAGACACTTTAATTATACCAACTAAGTCTCTCATTATAAAGTTAAAACGACAAAATAACCTATTCTGTCGTTAACTTACCAATAAACTTATAATGAATATCAATTTGCTGTTTTCTAATATGATCTTCTTTCTTTACTTCATGGACAACAATCTTTTCAATAAATTCATTTAATATATTCAAATCAAGTTGCTTGATCTCTATATACTTTTTGATAACTGTATTTAGTATAGAACAGTTGGAATGTCGGAAATATTCTATTTATATTTCTTTTGTTAGATTTGACCCAGGATACTACTTTATCTCCTGTGTATGTAATTAAGTTTACTATTCCTTCTATTGAAAGAGCAATTCCCGTTCCTAAAACCCTGTAACCTATTGTGTTTCCTGCACTAAATACAATAGATGAATATCCGGAACCAAACCCCGCCATAACATTTAAAAGACCCAAATGAATATCACTATATATGGCATCTTCATAGTTAAAATATTTATTTTCAATCTTATTTGAAATCCACGAGTTAGTCCCACCTGCGATAAACCCACCACCAAAAGAAGTTAATGTCCCTAATCCTAAATATCCAAAGACTGCTAAGTTACTTGCATTAGAAGCAGACACGAACAAATTCCCTCCTATGCCTACAGTCAGGCCCATAATAAATCCACTAACGCCACCAGAGACCCAGCCCGATAGATAGGCATCTCCACTTACCTCACTTAGATATCCACTAATTAAAGAGTTAACTCCTGCAGTAAGTAATGATCCTCCAAGTATTCCACCAACACCTGTTAACATCATGGCTATACCCCCAACAATCATTGCTCCGCTAATAAGCAATTGCCACCACTGTGGACTAGTTCCGTCGCTATCCAAGTACATCACTGGAGTGTTACATATAAATATTGGTACACAAATAATTATGTCCTAATTCACCCTAATTATAGCAGTTAAAACACCTTTTATAAAGTTATAGCGACAAAATAGTCTATTCTGTCGTCAACTTACCATTAACCTTATAATGAATATCTATTTGTTGATGTCTTATAGTTTTTCATAAACTGGTTCACGTTCTTTGTCTTTGAATTTGATTCTACCAGCTTATTTGATTTTTCTTCATAGCTATCTTTTAGATTCTCTTGTTCTTCTGCATATGGATTAAGTTAATTTCTAAATCGTTTATCATCTACTTTTCCAATAGCGTGATCTTCATATAGTCTACTAATCACCATATCCAAAGTTTCAATTCGCTTTTGATTAAATGATATCTCATTCTTCAATTGTAATACATTGTTTTTAATGTTATTGCTATCTTTGTCTTGGATTCGATTCAAAAGTGCTTCTTCATTAAGATTAGCTTGCTTAATATGAGTTCTGATATCATCTAAGACAACGTTGTATAATTTTTCATAATTAATATAGTGCATTGAACAATACGACTTACCAAACGTCCTAAAGGTCGAACAAGCATAGTGCCCATAACTCTTTCTATCTTTAGTTCTTTTAATAGATAGCGTTCTACCACAGTCTGGAAACCTTAGTAAGCCAATAAAGATTTGTGGCTCATCTTCATCTTTTAACTTTTTCTTTTTGATTGAACTATTTTTTAACTTCATCAAATACTTTTTCGTCTATGATTGCATCATGGTTGTTTGTAACTTCTATCCATGCTTCTTGTGAGCGTTTAGTCAAACTTCTGTCTTTAAATGATTGGGATATGTGTTTATCACATATGATATGTCCTAAGTATTCTCTTTTTTTCAAGATACTAAAGATTGTTTGACCGCTCCAGTCATATGTATATTTAACAAATTATTCAGATACGTATTTTTTTAAGTCTTTCATCATTTTAGCTCTAGGTTTTAAGATACTATCTTGTTTGAGGAGACTTGCTATTTTAAAGGGTGTGATCCCTTCAAGTGCATAATCAAATATGCGTTTAACAATTGACGCCTTTTCCGAATCAATAATTAGATGATACTTATTACCTGGTTCTATTTGAAATCCATAGGGTGCATAAGGACCGGTAAATTCACCTTTTAATGTTTTGGTGCGATAAACTGAATTCATTTCAATTGCTTTGAGTTTTATCTCTTCATCGTAAAATTTGTTCTTTTCTTTCATAATATAAATGCCTCTATTCATTTCACTCTACAATGATTTGAATAGAAGCATTCCTTTTTAATTTTGTCCCACTACATTAGGTTAGTTTTTTCTTTTAATCTTAATAATATTTTTTTATCTCAATGAAATATGTACCTAACCTGATGATTCCTCTGATATTTGGTATCTAAAAATTTTAAACTTTGTTTCTCTATCATCCGTTTCAATGCCCCATGGTTTACTTATACTGAAACTAATTATATTATCCTCTTCTGATAAAATTTCACCCGCAACATAAAACCCTTCAATTGGTAAACTATCTTCTTGAAAATTTTTTGCAGTAAGTACAGGAACCTTTTCAACTATTCGCCATTTTCTTCCATTAACATCATTGAAAGTACATAATACAAAACCTGGTTGTTCATAAGAAATATACTTTTCCACTCTAACTTTCAAAAAAAACATGGTATTTTTCTCCTTTTAAGATTATATTACAATTAAAATTATTTTATTAAGTAAAAACTGCATTTTTTCTGGTGTAAGTGCTGATTTTTCTATGATCTCAAAATGACTTAAATTTTGTCCTTGCTGGACAATTTGTAATCCTCTAGGTACATTTGAAACTCTATAAGCACCACCAAAATTTTGTATTTGAGCGCATTCGTATTAACAGATAAACCTCGTTGGGTACCATCAGTGAGTACTCTATATTCATTGCTTTTTAATGTAACACTATTACCACCGCGATATACAGCAACTCGTCGGCCATCTACAATAACAGTGGAGCGCATATATGTCATGCCACCCTGAACACCACCTACAATTTGGATTTAATACCCTATGATTTCCCCGTGCATCATATCTATATGTTACCACAACACTACCGTTTTTATTAAGAACATCTCTTATGTTTTCCAGTAAGTCTCTTACATATAAGTATTGCTGCTTGTTGTATTCAAAACCTACTAACTGTCCTTGTTCGTTGTAGTTAAAGAATGTTGTGATACCATTTTTAGTTTCTGCTATTATTTTTGAGCCTTGTAAATGGTATTTAGTTTAAACACCATTAACATCCTTTTCTATCCTAATACCTTATTCATTGTATTTATATTTGTATAGAGTACTTCCGGATACAAGTTCTTTGAATATTCTACCTGCCCAAGTTTAATACTTATTACCTATTTGGGTTGGATTACCTAAATAATTTTGATCAAAATTTTAATACGTTTAGCAAGAATAAAGTATCGTTCGGCGATATCACATATATTAAAACATATGAAGGTACACTATACCTATATTTTGTTTATTGTTTCCCATGTTTTTATTACACCTCGTTTGCCCCAAGTATATGAATGACTAACGACATAAAATGGCATTTGAAGTTTTTAGATAGAAAAAAGAGTGCATTTTAACACTCTTATACTACATATTTGATGAGATTTGTATTAATCGCGCTTAACATGAGTATAGTTTAGTATGAGATAACGTGGCTATTAGAATAGCCACGTTCCGCATAACAGTAAAACTAAACTTTTATTGGTTGATATCTTATATTATTAAATTTAGAAATTGTCTTATGTTTTCATATAATCAGCGGTCAATTGGCAATATGTTTTTTCATTTGAATACTTTTTTATACTATCGAAACTATATTCATGGCACCAACACTACTTGATTTATTAGGTAACTGAATATTTTCTGATTATAAATTTCCGAAGTATTGTTTTGGATTTTCACAACATTTAAACTCCTTAGATTCAATTATTTCTTTTTTTATAATGTCTAAATCAGGTTCTAAAACTTTTCCCTTATAAATTATTTTGAAAGTGTATTTTTTTATTATTTCGATGATTAAATTCAACTCAAAAACGGTAATTGTTCTTAAATCTAATCTAAAATCAATTTCATAATTATTATTGTATTCACCAATTTCAATACATGTACCATCCAAATCGCCATAAAGCGTAATTCTATCAGACCAACTTTTATTAATAACATACATTAAAGATATATCATGTTTAAACTTATTTATGATTTCTTTGTTATTGTCGTTTGCCAAACCAAAGTTAAATTGCCATATTGCCATAACCTTTCCTCCTAATAAAACAAATGCATTGGTGTGAGATAGCCTAAGAAAGGTAGACCCACATAATTTACTCTTACAATTTTGATTCCTAATTCTCTCGCAATCATTACTCTATGATTACCATTTACAACATATTTAGACCCATTATACTTTACAACATCCATAGGATTTTTTATCCCATCATTCATAATTTGGCCTCTTAAATCATTATATTTTCTATTGCTTAATGTTTTTCCGTGTGTATTATTTAAATCAGCTACTTTTGCATGTGTCCTCAAATATCTTTGACCAGCAACTGTGGTAATACCAGCAGTCAAGACAGAGGCTATCATTAATCCGTTATATAAATCACCTGTAATACCCCATTGTTTAATGTAATTATCTCCAGTAAAATACTCTTGAATTTCCGCTGCCCCAAATCCTACTGATGCTATTCCAGAAACCAGGGCAATGCTTCCTAATATCCATCCAACAGGTCCTCCAAAAGCAATTAAAGAAATTCCTGTATAAATGGCATTACCACCCGTTATAACACTACCTGCTCCACCAACTAACTGATGTCCAAATATCCCTCCAGCCGCCCATGTGGCAAGCGAACTAACCGCAAACATAATCAGGAAAGTAGAAATTGCGAATTTACCGCTGGGGTCTAAGTACATCACTGGAGTGTTGCATATATATGGGTACATGAATCTTTTGGTTTATAAAACTGCCTTTTGTTTAGTCACACTTGACAATAGTA
>JBAYTJ010000012.1:0-15890 GCA_041675665.1 Acholeplasma sp.
AAAGGTTTGATGAAATCAAACACATTTAGACAAAAAGACCAACAACCAATCATAGATACATTAAAGAAACTACTGTTTGATCATACTAATAAACCAAAAACTCCTTATAAGTTGCGGTTAAGTATGCCAAAAATATTGGGATATCTAAGGACTTACTTAAGTAATGGTTATGATGAAATATCAAATAATATTTCAGATCTAGCAGTTAGAACATTCGTTATTAATAGAAAGGTATTATTGATATCAGTTTCATATGATGGCGTAATGGATAGGTTATACTTAGTTGGATACAATTAGAATAGACATGTTAAAATTAAAACGCGAAAGAGGTGTTTAATTTTATCCTTTAAGTATTGTTTGAGTAAATTTGATTATAAGTTTTACTCAGTAATAGATTTGATAGAAACAATAGGACTTAACAAATCGAAAATTATTTTGAATCAATCGACTTTTATGAAAAAAATACCCAAAATACAATGTGCAATTGGACAATCATAGCATAAAAGTGTTACAATAACTCCAAAGATTTTTAAGACATAACATATAATGTTAATCTTAACAAAAATGAAATAGGAGAATATATAGAATGAAACCAATTAAGTTAGCAGATATTCAACAAATGGAAATGCGTTACTTAAATAAACCTATACAAAGGGTTGTTCGAAGAGCGCTCGTTAAAAACAGTATTTCTGACATTGCATACGTTAATGAACGTGAAACAGCTACGCAGTTTAAATTTTCAATCGATATCGAAACATTACCTGCAACTAATCAGCAAGCAAGCGGTAGATGCTGGTTGTTTGCAGGTTTAAATGTTTTACGTGAACTGGTCGCTAATAAGTTAAATTTAAAAGATTTTGAGTTTTCCCAAAACTATCAAGCTTTTTGGGATAAATTTGAAAAAATTAATTTTTTCTTAGAATCTATGGATGACTTTTTAGAAGTTGACAGTGATGATCGCACTTTAAAGCATTTACTACAATTAGGGATACAAGATGGTGGACAATGGGATATGTTTGTGTCACTCATCGATAAATACGGTGTTGTACCGAAAGCGGCGATGCCTGAGACACATGCATCAGCACATACAGGTCAAATGAACCGGTTTATAAACATCAAACTTAGACAGTATGCAGCTCGTGTGAGAACTTTAGCTCAAAATGGTAAACATAGCGAAGTTTTTGTACTAAAAGCAAAAACGCTTGAAGAACTCTATGGATTTTTGGTGACTAATTTTGGTGTACCACCAAAACAAGTCGACTTTGAATATGTTACTAAGCATAATATATATAGAAAAGTCTCTAACTTAACGCCTCAAGCATTTTACAATGAATTTTGTGAAACAGATTTAAATGATTATGTAAGTATCATTAATTCACCAACAAGTGATAAATCATTTATGAAAAGTTATACAATAGATTATTTGGGTAATGTTATAGGTGGTCGTTCTATTAAACATTTAAATTTAGAGATGGACCGTTTAGTTGAATTAACGGTTAACCAACTAAAGGATAAAGAAATTGTTTGGTTTGGCAGTGATGTTGCATTTTATGGTGACCGTGCTAAAGGCATTTGGGATGATCAAGCTTATGCATATGACCAAACTTTTGAAATGGATTTTAATATGACAAAGGCTGAACGTTTAGAATATAGTCAAGGTCAAATGAATCATGCTATGGTCATTACTGGTGTTAATCTGGATAGTGATAAGCCAACCAAATGGAAAATTCAAAACAGTTGGGGACAAGACAAAGGCTTAAAGGGTTATTATTTAATGAGTCAATCGTGGTTTAATGAGCATACCTATCAATCAGTGATTCATAAAAAGTATCTATCTAATAAAGAACTTGAGGCTTATGAGTCAAAACCAATTCACTTAAAGCCATGGGATCCAATGGGCTCTCTAGCAAAGTAATTCAATGTATTTAAACAACTTATATAAGAATACCGCACTTTTTGTGCGGTGTTTTTATAAATAGGAATCATTATACTATACTATTTTTATTTGCAGTAAGACTTATAAAGTGAATATACTTGACAAAATTAGTTCAGGGTAGTATACTGAATATACCCCCCCATGTAGGGGTATAAAATAGGAGGTTAGTATGAAAAACCATTCAAACCATTCAACTAAACAAAATCATGATAGTGAACATAAAAAGTATGAACACGAAACACACAATCATCATGAACACGAAACACACAATCATCATGAACACCAAGATCATAGCAATAATCATGAACTACATGATCATCATGGGCATGGAAACTTCAAAAGATTGTTTTTAACAGGCTTACCGGTAGGATTACTTATTATGTGGATATCACCACTAATGGGGCTTTACATTCCATTTCCATTCCAGTATACGTTTGATTATTCAGATATTGTTGCAGTCGTTTTATCTACCGCATTATTTATATATGGTGGTAAACCATTTATACAAGGCGCAATAAAAGAAATTAGACAAAAGTCACCAGGTATGATGGCACTTGTGTCTATGGGCTTAAGTGTGTCTTTTGGTTATAGTTTGTTTGCTGTTATTATGCGGTATATTACGGGTATCCACTATATGGACTTTCTATTTGAATTTGCATCCTTATTACTGATTATGTTATTAGGTCACTGGATTGAAATGGTTGCTTTAGCTAAGGCAGGTGATGCAAGAGCATCACTTGTTAAATTGTTACCTAAAATGGCACATTTGATTCAAAAAGATGGAACAAGTGTAGAAGTACCGATTGGTCAACTAAAAATTAATGATGTAATTATGGTGCAAGCAGGAGAAAGTATTGCTGCAGATGGGATCATTAAAAAGGGTCAATCAAGAATTAATGAATCCTTACTTACTGGTGAGGCGAAACCTGTTTCTAAAACAGTAGGTGATCAAGTTATTGGTGGTTCTACAAATGCAGATGGGATTTTAGAAGTTCAAGTAACAAAAACAGGTAAACAGTCTTATTTATCTATGGTAGATAGACTAGTCACTGAAGCACAGAATAAGCCTTCAAGAGCAGAAGATAATGCAAAAATGGTCGCACAGTGGTTGTTTTATATTGCTGTCATTGCATCACTTGTATCATTTGTAGTATGGCTATTTTTACTTGATTTAGACCGTGCGATTATTTTTGCTGTTACGACTTTAGTTATTGCTTGTCCTCATGCATTAGGTTTAGCCATTCCGCTTGTTATATCACGTAGTACAAGTCTAGGTAGTGTTAAGGGTTTACTTGTTAAAAATAGAGAAGCTTATAATTTAACAACTAAAGCAAATATTATGATTTTGGATAAAACAGGTACACTTACAACAGGTGAATTTAAAGTCCAAGAAATTGATATCTTAGATGATGCCTTTAAATATGATGAAATTGTTGCCTTAATTGCTGGTATTGAAACCGGATCAAGTCATCCGATTGCACAATCAATTATCGAGTATGCAAGTGCCACTGATATTAAGCCCGCTCAATTTGATGATATTAAAGTTAAAGCTGGTATCGGATTAGAAGGTCAGATTAAAACTGATGTATATCAGTTAATGAGTCAAAAAGCGTTAAATGAAGATTTGAATATCAATAATGAACTTGGGTATACAGTTAGTATATTGGTCAAGAATAAAAAACCGATTGCTGTTGTAAAACTTGGAGATAAATTAAAAGCTTCTAGCAAACACTTAATTGAACAACTAAAAATTAAAGGCATAGAGCCGATTATGGCAACCGGAGATAACGAAGATGCAGCACGTAGTACAGCCAAGGCATTAAATATAACATATTATGCAAACCAATCACCTCAGGATAAATATCTGTTGGTTGAAAAATTCAAATCAAAAGATAAAATTGTTATAATGATGGGTGATGGTATTAATGATGCACCGTCCTTAGCACTTGCCGATGTTGGTGTAGCTATTGGGGCTGGTACCCAAGTTGCAATGGATTCAGCAGATGTTATATTAACAAAGCCTGAACCTGGTGATATCGAGTCATTTATAGATTTGTCATTTAATACGCAAACCAAAATGAATCAAAACTTGATTTGGGGTGCTGGCTATAATTTTATTGCCATCCCACTAGCAGCTGGTATGCTGTATCCTTTAGGTATTACAATTTCCCCTGCAATTGGTGCAATTTTGATGTCACTTTCAACAATTATAGTTGCACTGAATGCAATGACATTAAATATGAAGAGAAATTAAAAATAAAACCACACTTTAGACTAAAAGTGTGGTTTTTTTAATTGCTAGGTTTAATATCTAAATATGGCTGCAACACCAGTTTTAGAAGGCATAGTTTCTGAATCTAGAATATATACTTGACCACCCATTTCTAAAGTGATTTGTGATAAGTCATCTAGTATGTCATCAACATTTAATGCATGTGCCTCACTTTTTAACAACTTTTTATTTTGACGGTCAATCTTACCGCTAATTGTTTTGTTATCTTCTAATAAAAGTGTTTCTATGCGTCCATCAACCGCGGCGGATATAATTTGTAACAAATCATCTGATGCACGATTATTAGATTTTAAATGATGATATGTGTCTATAAGCGCCTTCATTTTATCACTAAATATCTTTCTATCATATGTTTCTATCTCTTTTTTTAAGCCCTCATCTTTTAATGTCTCATACGTCCCAGATATCCCTATGGGTTCTAAATAAGTATTATCTGATATTTCAAAGAAGCGGCTATGATAAGCCTTAGGTGCTAAAAGTAGTAAAGGCTTCTTAGATATTTTTGAGAGCGCATCATATACAATTGTATCGACACGTCTTAAAAATCTTTCTAGGTCAATCTCATCAGCTGCTTTAGTACCACCGTGACCATGGAAAGTGGATGTATCAGAAGCACCTCCATAAGTACCGTGGGTATGATAAGAAGGTTCTGAATAACGACCTAATATTTCTTCGATTGTTGTTTCCACATCTTCACTGATATCTATTTTTTGTAAACTATATGCATCCCCTTCAAAAATTTGGAATGATGCTTTATCAAGATCTAAAATTTGATATGTGTTAACAAATTGAAAATACTGAATCAGTGGTTTGATATGAAAACTGTCTGAAACAACTGCCACCGTTTCAGGTGATTTTTTCAGATCATAGATGATGCATTCATCCAGGTTTGAAAAAAGTGCTATACCATCTAAGCAGTGTTGCCAAAATTTACGATCATCTTGGATTTTTCTTAAAAGTTCAATAACAGGTTTGACAGAAGATTTGTCGTATTTATTTAATAATGATGTCTCAATTGAATTTACTAAATTCTTAAAGGTGAGGGCATCATGTTTGTTATCTGTTGAATATCTCGATGTATCTTGATAAATCGAGATCAGTGGTGCTTTTGCATTTTCAAAGAATGCATGTGGGAATGTGGTGACTATTTTGTAGTTCATATATATTTTCTTCCTTTCGTTTGGATGATACACATAAGAAAATGAAAAAAGACAAGCCAGATTGCTGTGTCATATATATTTTTTAAAGTAATAAATGTCTAAAATCGTTGATTAATCGCTATATACAGCAATCTTAACTAATTACAGTATACCATATTTTAGAATGTTAGTCAAAAATTGAATGGTTTGCTTATAAATGAAAATAGTTGATGAAAGATGGATATTTAATATTGATTCTTTCAAAAAAGTGCTAAAAATGCTATAATAAAACTTAGAAAAATGATTTAAATTATTGATTTATTTTATACAGGATATATAGCTGAGACATACTCAAATACATACTATATATTTTATACAAAGGAGTCTTTATATGTTCTTAATATTTACAGCATCTGTTGAGCTGAATTCACTTTATACAATATTTGTTGTTTTAGGGGTTGTTGCTTTTTGGTTTTTTGAAAAATTGCTAGTCAGTAAGTATGAAGCGAAGATGAATAAATACTTACTGCTTATTGTATACTTGTTATTCTTTGCTGTTTTAGTCGGTGCATTTGCACTCATACTATTCATTTGGAACTTTGATATTATTAATTATGTCAATACCTCCTTTGATCAATTCATCGTATTTATTGAACAATCTATTGGGCGGTTAATTTCAAGTTTAGTTGTTATCTTCTTAGTACTATTTATTTTAAAGGCTGCTAAAATTACGTTTAACCGTATTGGTCTTAAGGAAAGTCAAAATCAACGTAGAAAACGTACCATTGCCAAACTAATCTTAAGTTTGTTTAGATATTTATTTGGTGCTATCGCTATTTTAATAGTATTAGCAATATGGGGTGTAAATGTGGGTCCTGCACTGGCTGGTTTAGGTATTGCTGGACTTGTTATTGGTTTGGGTGCTCAAAAATTTATTAATGATCTCATTAGCGGATTCTTCATTGTATTTGAACACCACTATGATGTAGGTGATACGATTGAAGCAGGTGGCTTTAGAGGTGAGGTTACAGAAATCGGCTTAAAAACAACGAAATTGAAAAACTATAAAGGTGAAGTAAAGATTATTGCTAATGGTGATGTGACCACATTAATTAATCACTCAAAACTACCAACACTTGCGATTGTTGAATTCGGTATTAGTTATGATGCGAACATGCAGCAAACAATGGATATATTAAATGAAGAATTGCCAAAACTTGTGAATGAAATGCCTGAAATAATAGAAGGGCCAAGTGTATTAGGGGTTATTGATTTAGCAAATTCAAGTGTGAATATGCGTGTGACTGCTAAAGTGATGAATCTTCAACATTTTGGTGTTGAACGTAAATTAAGACAACGTATTAAAGAAGTATTAGATGCACATGATATTGAAATTCCCTTCCCACAACTTGTGGTTCATCATTCAAAAACTGAATAAATGCATATTAAAAGCGGCCATCCAAAATTTGGATGGCCGCTAATTATTTAATTAGGATTTGATTGCTACAGCGATACCTAATGCTTCAGGTCCCGTATGGATTGCTAGTGCTGGTGTGATATGTGAGACAGTAAATGTATCTATATTAGGCAGCGCAGCTTTAATCTTTAAAGTCAGTTGATCTAGATCTATTTTGGAGTCACTATTCATTAGTGCGACATCATAACTTTTGCTGGCACCTACAAATTCTTGGACTTGAGCAATAAGTTGAGCAACTGCCTTTTGATATCCGCGTTGTTTTTTAACAGTATAATAAACACCATCATCATTACATGTAATAACTGGTTTAATTTTAAGTAAGTCTGCAACGGTTGCAGATACTAGACCAATTCGACCACCACGTTTTAAATATACAAGCTTATCAACTGTGAAGAAGACTTTCTTTTTTGTTAAACGTTCGTTGATAGTGTTTATGATGGTACCGAAATCTTTCCCAGCTTCGATCATTTCTAAAGCCTCTAGTGAACTGTAACCACTAGCCATACTAATGTTTTTCGTATCAATTAGTTTTATTTCTAAACCTTTATAGTCTTCAGCAATTTTACGAATAACATTCATCGTTCCACTTAAACCTTTAGATATAGGTATACAGATGACGTGTGTAAATCCATCTTTTTTGATTTGATCAAAGGTGGATTCAATGTCTTTTGGACTCGGTAAAGAAGTAGATATTTTTTTATCATCTATTTGACTTAAGACTTCTTTAAGGGTAATTTCTTTTTTATCAATAAATTCTTTACCATCTATAATAATTCTTAGTGGTAATATATATAATGGTGATCCTGATTTAACTGTGTTAATATCAGAACCTGAATCTGTTAATATAGCAATTTTGTTGTTCATTTTGTAAATCTCCTTATTTTTATGATTCTAGTTTCGAGAATAAATATCTCGATAACATAATCGATGTGAATGCTATTGTCGCGGTTTTTAATGGTAATAAATCTAAAGTAACTGGTTTGGTGTAATAAGATGTATCCGGTGTTTGTAAGAGTTCGTTTGCGGATGCTTGTAGTGATTGTTCTAAAAACAAAATAAACGTATCATAAGCATCAACTTTACCAAGTACTGTCGTTAAGTTAATGATGCCTTTACGGACATCATTTAAGCTTCCAACTTGTTTTAAGACTGTAATCGTAATAATAAATGCGATATGAGACTTACGATATTTCTTGTTTTTGGGTGGCTCCATAAGTTTATTTTTGACATAGTTATTAATCATTGAGGCTGTAACAAAACTATCTTTTTGATCTTGATGGTTAATAAAGATAGTATTTAAATGACTATTAACAAATGTTATCACTTGTTCTGAATAAAGTTCAATGTCAGGTAAGTCTGACCAACGAGGTAGTTTAATTGCATTTATATTTTTAATCCATTGTTTGATTATTAAATCCATTGCAACCTCCATCTAGTTTACAATACCAGGTTACCACGTTATTGATACATTATCAATGTATTTGCAACACTTTATGTTATATATCTACATTAAGTGTAAATAATGTTAAATTTAAGGATTTATTGATTGTGCGTGAACTCAATTTAAAGCCAAAATCGTATATAATGGATGCATCAATTTAAAACAAATGATAAAAGACAATTAGGTGGAATGGTAGGATGAATGAAGCAAGCGCAGTAAAATGGTATATATTTTTATGGGATGTGTTTTTATGTGCACTTGGTTCATATGGTGGGCCAGAGGCACATTATGGTATTTTTTCATCAATATTGGTGAAAAGAAGAAAGTATATTACTGAAGAAGTATTAACTGAAATGATTGGATTGTATGCACTCGTACCCGGACCAAGTAGTACACAAACAATTACT
Source organism: Acholeplasma sp. (assembly GCA_041675665.1). Taxonomy (GTDB): domain Bacteria; phylum Bacillota_I; class Bacilli_A; order Acholeplasmatales; family Acholeplasmataceae; genus Acholeplasma. The sequence goes on from JBAYTJ010000012.1 coordinate 8,694, forward strand.
GCAATTGGATATTATATGGGTGGTAAATGGTTAGCTATCTTAACATTTTTAGTTTGGGCTTTACCTGCAATTATTGTCATGGCATTCATTGGTGTGTTTTTTACTCAAATTGCCAACAATGATAGTTGGCAACCGTTATTAAAATATTTACCAGCAGCAGCTGTTGGGTTCATAATATATGCAGCATTTACATTATCTTCTAAAGTATTAAAATCAAAAGGTGATATAATATTATTTGTTGTAATGCTAATACTTGCATTGTTATTTGCAGGTATTTCTGTATGGATCGTACCTATTTTGTTGATACTTGGCGGCATGACGTTATTGCTCCCTCACTTAAAAGATCAAACAAAAACAAAAATTAGATACAAACCAAAATGGTACATTTTGGGTATTGTCATATTGCTTGCAATCACAAATGAGATTTTAAATAACAGTATAAGTACACCCGTTTTGAATTTGTATACATCATTTTACCGCTATGGATATTCTGTCATTGGTGGTGGGCAAATTGTTATACCGCTGATGATTCAAGACCTTGTGCAAAGTCAGTCTCTAATCTCATTAAGTGACTTTTTAGCAGGTTATGCTATTGATCAAGCCATACCCGGACCACTATTTAGTTTTGGTGCATTTGTATCCGCTCGATCATTTGCTGGAACCGGATTTTCTTTTTTAGCGGGATTAATTGGTGGATTAAGCATTTTCTTACCGGGTATATTGCTGGTATTCTTTATTTTCCCATTATGGCAATCCAGTCGTAAAATGCCGCAAATGAAGTATTTCTTAAAGGGTGTAAGTATTACGGCAGCTAGTTTGATTTTAATGACTGCAATTAATCAATCGGTTGCGTTAAAGGTTGATATAGTTGTCTATAGTGTCGTTATTGTCTTGACTGGGCTATTATTATCAAAGAAAGTACCAGCACCATTATTAATTGTACTTGCAATGATTGCAGGATTTATATTTTAGAAATTTTTTGAAAAAGGAGTCATAATGACATTACTTAGTATGGGTATGATACTCGCATTAGGATTTTTAACGGGGTTGTTGTTTGAAAAGATTAAATTACCAAAAATCGTTGGTATGATTGTAATTGGTATTTTAATTGGACCTTCATTTTTGAATGTCATTGATGATTCTATACTGGATATGTCTGGGATGTTACGTCAAATAGCACTTGTGATTATATTAACAAGATCAGGGTTATCATTAAATATTGACAATTTAAAGAAAATTGGTAGACCTGCAATTTTAATGTGCTTCATACCAGCTGTATTTGAGATTTTGGCAGTAATGGTACTTGCACCTTTATTATTAGGTGTCAGTGTTATTGAAGCATTACTCATTGGTTCTGTTATTGCTGCTGTATCACCTGCAGTTATCATTCCTAGAATGTTGAAACTTAAAAGTGAGGGTTTTGGTGAAGACAAACATATTCCAGAACTTATTATGGCGGGTTCATCTGCGGATGATATATTTGTTATAGTTTTATTCTATGCTTTTTTAGGTCTTGCACAAGGTACCAGTTTAAATGCTTGGTCAGTCGTTCAAATTCCAATTTCAATTATATTAGGTATTGGTGTAGGGGTTGTTGTAGGCTTTTTATTTGTTAAGCTATTTCAAATGATTCAGATTCAACGCTTGACTAAAATACTATTGTTATTATCCGTTTCATTTGTTTTAATTGGACTTGAGCATTTACTAGAAAACTATATTTCGTTTTCAGCACTCATTGGCGTGCTTACTATTGGGATGGTTATTTTAATCAAAAGCAGAACGGATGCTGATGAAATTGAACATGGTTATAAACAAATGTGGACGTTTTTTGAAATTATACTGTTTGTATTAGTGGGTATTTCTGTTGATGTAAATTATGCTATAAGTGCGGGATTGATGCCTGTTATTGTATTAATTGGCGCTCTGGTCTTTAGAATGTTTGGCGTATATGTATCATTACTGTTTACAGCGTTAAATTTCAAGGAGAAGTTGTTTTCGATGATCAGTTACATACCAAAGGCAACTGTTCAAGCATCAATAGGTGCAATTGCTTTGTCGCTTGGGTTACCTGTGGGTTCACTGGTTTTAACTATGGCTGTCATATCTATTTTAATAACTGCCCCATTAGGTGCTATGCTAATGGATAGTAGTTATAAAAAATTGTTGGCGCATCCAATAAAATAATTAATTGATTGTTCACAGCGAGAAATAACGTATAATACTGAAATCTTTACAAAAAGATTTCAGTATTTTTACATTTTGAATATAGATATTTATCTATATATATGATAAGATTTTACCAAGAGGTGGCAAATCATGGAAAATAATCAGTTCAAGGCACATCAAAGTGGCATATCATTGTTTCATAAATATTTAACTATTTGGGTACTTATATGTATGGTTATTGGTACACTTATAGGTGTATTCTTACCAGCTATACCTGAGTTTTTTAATAAGTTTGAGTTTTACAATGTTTCCATACCAGTAGCAATATTGATTTGGATAATGATTTATCCAATGATGATGAAGGTTGATTTTAAAAGTGTCAAAGATGTTGGTAAAAATCCAAAGGGTTTATATTTGACATGGATTGTCAATTGGCTTATTAAACCTTTTACGATGTATGGTATTGCAGCATTCTTCCTATTTATTATATTTAAAGGTTTGATCACACCTGAGCTTGCGAGTGATTATCTAGCAGGCGCAATCTTGTTGGGTGCAGCACCTTGTACAGCAATGGTCTTTGTTTGGAGTCAGTTAACTAAAGGCAACCCAGCATATACAGTTGTTCAAGTAGCAACCAATAATTTAATTATATTGATTGCTTTTATACCTATTGTTAAACTATTATTAGGCGTTAGTAATATTACGGTACCTTGGCCAACACTTATTTTATCAGTTGTTATATTTGTCATTATCCCATTAGGAGCCGGTATCTTAACGCGTATGCTAATTGTTAAATATAAAGGCATTGAATACTTTGAGAAGTCTTTTGTTACAAAGTTTGATGGTGCAACCATTGTTGGGTTGCTGCTGACTTTAGTTTTACTGTTTATGTTCCAAGGTGATGTCATTGTTAACAATCCATTACACATTTTACTAATTGCAATACCACTTGCGGTTCAAACATTTATAATTTTCTTTATTGCTTACTTATGGGCTAGAAAGTTAAAATTAACGCATGACATTGCTGGACCAGCAGCAATGATAGGGTCCTCTAACTTTTTTGAGTTATCAGTAGCAATGGCCATTGCATTATTTGGTATGCAATCACCAGCTGTATTAGCAACAGTTGTTGGCGTTTTAACAGAAGTACCCTTGATGTTATTATTGGTTCTATTTGTGAATAAAACTAAACATTGGTTCCCTAATTATTCAAATAATATGCCACTTAATTAAGTGGCGTTTTATTTTTCTCACCATAAATGCTTTAAGTATTTAAATTTGGTCCTTTCACACATGATTTTAGATAATTTAATTACCTTGATTATGAAACCGCTTCCAATTATAGCATTGCTTGCTTTAAGATATCATTCATGCTAAATTGAAGTGAATATAAACTGATATTAAATGTATCATTTATCGGTTATATAAAGAGGATTTTTTCATGAATGATAATCTTTTAAAAGAGATTGAATCAAAGTTTGAACTAGATATTTTAAAAGATTTAATATTTGTCGATAAAAGACAAGTATATTTTATTGTTAATCTCAATATAAATCCTTCTGTTTGTAACATCATAAGTGGTGATTTAAGTAAAATTGGGTTGCCCGTGTTTGAATCAATACAGACACGTCAACTGCTTGATTTTGTAGAACCAAATAATTTACTAGCAGAAGTTGAAGGTAAGCATACATTCATTGAATCAATTAAAGCACAATTTAAAACGTTCAAAGATGAGATATTTTTATATATACCAATCAAAAGTACGAATCAACCAATTTGGCTATATGTAAGCTTTAGAAAACTTCAAACTAAAAACATTGTGTTGGGTCAAGTTGTTCGTGTTTATGAAGATACACCTGTTAATATTATTCATTACCAAAAGACATATCAAGATAGTCTAACAAGGCTTTTTAGTAGAGAGACTTTGAAGATGCATATGAGTTATCTTCAAAATACTAAAGGTTCATATTTACTCTATTTAGATATTGATGGCTTTAAAGCAATTAATGATAAATATGGTCATCAAGCAGGTGATCAATTCTTAATCGATATTGCAAACTTCTTTATTAGTAAATGGGAATATAACGTCTTATATTATCGTCTAGGTGGTGATGAGTTTGCTATGTACTGTTATGATCATGATGATGCATCAATTATAAAGCGTACCAAAGCGTTAATTCATGACATAGAAAACCTAAACGATATAGCTAAAGAATTAGGTGTTAGTGTATCAGTTGGTATTGTAAAGATTTCAAAGAAGCATAAAGATTATCATCAACTGCTTAATTTAGGTGATAAGATGATGTATGTTTCAAAAGAAAAAGGTAAAGGTAAATTCACAATTTTCGCATAAATGAAAAAGGTTATAGTTGATATAACCTTTTTCATTGGTTTGATGTCTAAAAATGATAAAATTAAATAAAAAAGGAAACGATTATGAATCTAAAAGATGTTCATCCTAACTTAGTCAAATACTGTCAAGATAACATTATACCTAAATATCAAAATCTTGATTTAGCACATCAACCAAACCATGTGTTTGATGTCATTAAAAAATCTATGGAAATAGCCATAGATTATGATGTAGACATAGACATGGTATATGTGATTGCAGTGTTTCATGATATTGGTTTATTAGTTGATCGAAAACTGCATCATATCAAGGGTGGTGACATTCTAAAAGGTGATCTTTTCATCAATAGATATTTTACTAAAGCAGCAATTGATGTAATGCGTATGGCGATTGAAGATCATAGAGCATCAAATAAAAATGAACCTAGAAGTATCTATGGTAAAATAATTAGTGAAGCAGATCGTCTAATTGACCCAAAAACAATTATTTTAAGAAGTATTCAATTTCAGTTAAGCCAATCTTCTAGTAAGTCTTTTGAGTCAATTTATCCACATGTTAAAGCACATTTGATTGATAAATATGGCAAAGATGGTTATTTAAAACTTTGGTTGGATACAAAGGATAACATCAAACAATTAGAAATATTAAGAACAACGATTGAAAATTCAGATATGTTATATCTTATGACTAAAAGGCTATATGAAGAAATTAAAGATCAATAGACAAAAAGTTAACATATTTGGCTTTAAAGATGTTAAAGTGAGGTTAAATCCTCATGAAAGGTGATTATAGATTGTAATATATCTATATTTTGATACAATATAACATTATACATACTACATAAATTAATTTTTAGGAGCGTACAAAGCTAAATAATGAATGATGCCACGATATACATACTAATTACAGTATCCCTTATTTTCTCTGGTTTTTTCTCTGCCTCTGAGGTTGCTTTTGCAACCTATAATCATCTACGGATGAGAAATCTCGCAGAAAAAGGCAACAAGCAAGCCAAACTCGTAATTAAACTGAATGATAATTATGATGTTTTCTTATCCACAATATTAATTGGTAACAATATTGCAAACATTTTAGGTGCATCTTTAACAACTGTATTGTTTGTTAATGCATTAGGCACTGACTTAGGTGCTACAATGTCTACAATTGTATTTACAGTTATCGTACTTATATTATGTGAGGTTTCTCCAAAAAGCATTGCTAAAGAGTATCCTGGTAAGTTTTCAATGTTTGCTGCACCATTTATTCAATTTTTAATCTATATTTTATTACCATTAAATTTATTTTTTAAATATTGGAAAAAATTCTTATCTTTAATATTTAAACCAAATAGTCAATCACACTTGAGTGAAGATGAATTAAAAATGATTGTAGATGAAGTTCAAGAATCCGGTGGTATTGATGAATCTAGTGGGACGCTAATTCGTAGTGCTATTGAATTTTCAGATTTAGAGGCTGTAGATATTTATACACCACGTATTGATATTGTGGCTGTTCAATTAACTGCATCACATGATGAAATATTTAGTGCATTTAAAGAATCAGGTTATTCAAGAATTCCAGTTTATGATGATAATATTGATCATATTATAGGTGTCATGAATTATAAGGATTTCTTCATGGTTCTCACTGAAGGTTTTGATATTAAAGAGGTTGTTAAAAATGTGTTGTTTGTTACAAAAACTAAGAAGGTTAAGGATTTATTATTAGAACTACAACAATCAAAATCCCATATGGCCGTGGTGTTAGATGATTATGGTGGGACAGCAGGCTTATTAACGTTAGAAGATATTTTAGAAGAACTTGTTGGTGAAATATGGGATGAACATGATGATATTGTTGAGGCCGTTAAGAAGATAAATGATCATCAATATTTAGTATTAGGTAACAGTAGTATTGAGGATTTCTTAGAAATTATTGGTTCTAATGAAGATCCTAATGTACTAACTGTTAATGGTTGGGTTGTTGAAAAACTAGGCACACTACCGCTTGAAGGTAAAACCTATGAGGTTAAACCATATAGCTTTAATATTGTTAAAATGGATGGTAGACGTATTGATTTGGTAGAAATTACCATACTACCTGACACTGAAAGTTTGGAAACATCTGAAAATGATACACTTTAATATAGTCAAATTAATGAATATTTGATAGAATATATATATGCGATGATTAAGACTTAAGTAATTAATGGTTAATTGGATAAGAGAATCACTGATTGGTGAAAGGTGATAATTAATATTAATGAAAGCTATCTTAGGAGCGAAGTTATTCCGGCTTTAACGGATTGAATTTAAAGTGCACATAATTATTATGTGAACTAAGGTGGTACCGCGATTTTTTCGTCCTTAGAAGATTAATATCTTTTAAGGACTTTATTTATTTTAGAGAGGATAATATATATGAAATATATGACAAGCCAAGAAATTCGACAAACATGGTTAACATTTTTCAAAGATAAAGGACATGCTGTTGAACCATCAGCATCATTAATACCGGTGGATGATCCAACCCTATTATGGATTAATGCTGGTGTTGCACCATTAAAAAAATATTTTGATGGTACAGTTACACCAAAGTCAAAACGAATGACCAATATTCAAAAGAGTATTCGAACCAATGACATTGATAATGTTGGTAAAACTGCAAGACACCACACC
>JBAYTJ010000013.1:0-15697 GCA_041675665.1 Acholeplasma sp.
ATGATAAACCTTAGATATCATAACACAAGTGGAGGTTTTTATCTATTTATATGTTATATTTTCATACAATCATTTGTATTCAAGTTTCATTTAATCACCGCTATTTAGGTTATACTACTAGACTATAACCTTGTTTATTTTGAAATAATGGAACAATTTATATGAAGCATTCACTAGGATGAAGTGAATGCCTTTTTTTCTATGAATAATTTTAGTGACTTTGAAATAATCAGGATCACCATAAGTGGTAATGAAAGATATAATCCATAGTAATAATAGAGTCCATAGTACTTTGAAATTTCAAATATCGGACTACTAAAAATCATCCATGATAAACTTCCTATGGTCAAAATAAATGCACTAAGATCAAAAATCAGGTATAAAATTTCATTTTTATAATAAACTTTGTAGCGTAACAATTTGAATGGTACCATCAATGCATAAGTAAATGCAATGATACTAAGAAATACTGTAGGTATATTTTTTTGTAACGTATTAAATAAAAAATCTGATCTAGTATTTAAGCCAAGTGTATATAACGCTGCGAAAAATAAAACCCCAAACAATAGCATACTAGTCGAGTTATATAGATTAAAATAGGACTGATATATACTTTTAAGGTTTTTATTTAAGTAAATTGATAAACCTGCACCTAAATACAATATGACATAAACTAACATACCAACAAACCAATTGATTGTTATTAAGTAAATAACCATTGAAAACAAGAATATAGTTACATGTAATAATACTAAATTAAATAATCTCATATGATTTCCCCTCGTATAATAGTAGTGTAGATTTGAGTCAGTGCTCAACTACTATCATTTTTTATAAGTTTTTGTCCTAGTGTTATAATCTATTTATAGATATAACTGGGTAATGCGCTATTTCCCCTTGCACATTACGGTGCTTTAAAAGCGTGCGAACCTGCTTGATTGACTTAGTTTCTAACCGGTTGTTGTTGACTATTAGATCACTGAGATTAATCTAATAGTGCTTCTAATTTTGCGAGGCTGCGATTGTCACTTCAAGGCTAGGACCCTAACTTATATCAAATATCTATTACAGTAAATCTTAATTATATAATCATTATCAATAATTGATAAATAAGTGGTGCAGCTATCACTGTCAATAATCCGGTTATAATTAATGATAGCGTAGCAACAGAAGCATCTAAATCACCATATTCAATGGCTTTTGTCGTACCAACAGCATGTGCGGTTGCACCTAGGGATAAACCTCTTGCGATTGGATTTGTTATTTTAAACAGTTTAAAAATAAGTGGTGCAATTAAGATACCAAAGACACCAGTTAAAACAACAATTACTACTGTTAAGTACTCGATTCCACCTAATGCATTAGATATTTCCATAGCAATCGGTGTTGTCACAGATTTTGGTATAAAGGTTGCTATCATGACATCTGTTGTACCAAGTAACCAGACAATGGCTGCAATCGATAGTGCATGTGTCACAACACCAACTGCCAAAATACTTATAATTGCCTTCCAATGCTTTTTAAGTATGCATAGCTTTTCATATAATGGTAATGCTAGTGAAACAGTTGCAGGCCCAATAAAAAACGAAATAAATTTTGTGCCTTCTTGGTAAACACTATAGTCTATGTTCACAACAATTAAAAATATAATTATAAATGTAGCGGTTAATAATAATGGATTTAGTAGTGATATTTTATATTTATCTTGTAAATAATAAAAACCAACATAAACACCAATAGTTAACCCGACTGTCCAAAGCATTTCAATCATGTTTAATACCTCTTTGAGCTAGTATTGATGTCACAATTAAGGTAATGGTCGTAGAAATGATTAATACCAATAATATTTCTAACCAATATAATCCAATCAATTCAAAATAAGCCATTAATCCAACAGCCAGTGGTACAAATAAAAATGCCATGTATCTTTGTAGGAATCCGGCAACTTCTTTTAAATGTATGGGTTTTATTATTTTTAACAATAAACTTAAAAATAATAAGATTAAACCAATTAGACTGCCTGGAAACTTAAAAGGTAGGTAGTATGCAATCAGTTCACCTAATAAAGTAAATAATATTAAAATAAATAATTGAAACAATATTTTCATTCATAAAACTCCATTATTTTTAATAGCTCACTTATTATACGATATTTAATCAAACCTTGCATCAAATCCTATAATGAAAATCAAATTATGTAAATTTCTTTCATTATCTTACAATTACCCAAAAATAGGTTATAAAATTATTACATGTTATAATTTGATTAAGGGAGACAAAACATATGAAAAGTATACATGTAACAAGTGAAATAGGCACCCTTAAAAAAGTGCTCGTACACCGTCCAGGTAAAGAATTAGAAAATTTAACCCCGAAGTCATTAAAAAGTTTACTTTTTGATGACATTCCATTTTTAAAAGATGCTCAGATCGAACATGATTTATTCATCAAAGCACTCAAAGATGAAGGTGTTGAAGTAGTCTATTTAATAGACCTTGTTTTAGAAACACTATATAACGATACAATATTAAATGCATTTGTTGATAAGTTTATTTTAGAATCCGGTTTAAGACATCCTAAAGTTATTAAAGCATTAAAAAAATATTTATTATCCAAGGATAAAAAAGAAATGATTGATGCCATGATAACAGGTATTTCAAAAGATGAAATTAAAGGCATAAAAAACCAAACACTAGAGCTACGTATTGCTGATAATCCACTGCTTACTGAACCAATGCCAAACCTTTATTTTCAGCGTGATCCATTTTCCAGTATTACTAATCATGTTTCTATACATAAAATGCATGCACACATCAGGCAAAGAGAAACGCTATTTGCTGAGTTTATTTTTAAATATCATCCAATATATAGTCAAACACCGCATGTTTATGATAAAACTTATGATGCATCCTTAGAAGGTGGTGACATCTTAGTTTTAAGTGATGAAGTTCTTGCAATAGGTATATCTGAGAGAACAGATGCAAATGGTATAGAAAAACTTTCAAATAACTTATTTAATAACACATCTATTCAAACCGTTCTAGCAATCAATATGCCAAAGGTACGTGCCTTTATGCATCTAGATACAATCTTAACTCAAGTCGATCATGCAAAGTTTGTAGTACACCCAGAGTTTATGGATAAACTTGATATTTATATACTGACAAAATTAGATGATGGTCACATTAAAATTAGCCACAAACACCAATCTTTAAAGCACGTCTTTTCATATATTTTGAAACAATCTATCACCATGATTCCATGTGGTGCCAATAGTCCAATTGCATCCGATAGAGAGCAGTGGAATGATGGTGCCAATACACTTGCTATTGCACCAGGTGTGATCATAGCTTATGAAAGAAATACAGTCACAAATGCACTTTTAAGATCACACGGTATCAAAGTTATAGAAATCAAATCATCGGAACTATCTCGCGGTCGTGGTGGTCCAAGATGTATGACGATGCCGCTTGTTCGTTTAAAGGATTAAATATCATCTAAAAAGAAAAGACCAGCCCTTCGTAATGAAGTGCTGGTCTTTTAGTTTAGTAACTATCAATTAATTGTGTCAGTGTGTTTATTTTTTTGTCCATATATTCAGAAACCGGCATATTTATGGAACCTATTTGATTAAATGAGATACTGTTATGACTTAAATGTTCCAGTGAGTAATTGGTTAGCATATGATATTTAGTATAATGCTTATCGTATACTGCATAAAAGGCATTGATATCAAAGAATTTTGATGTAGATATTTCTAAAAGTAATGTACGGTATTTTTGTATAATATCTGTTTTTCCACTGTCTCTTGCTATTGTTTTTAATATAAGTGGATTGATTTGATTATTACCCTCACCCATTGTTGTTCTGTGGGTATAAGGACTATAACTTGTCATAGCATTACCGGTTGGATCCCAATCATGGTTAATACCAAATGTTCTATCATAATCATACGGAATAAATACCGCTAAGTTCGTGTCTTTTAAAAAATATATGTAATAATTGTTAAAATGATTTCTCATATCATCTGGATTACCACTGAAGTAGCTAACTGCCTCAAAAGCAATATAATATGATATATTGACTAATGATTCTAGATCATTTTCGTTGTTTAATTTTAAAATTAAGTTTTTCATCAAACTGTGGTCACTTGTTTTTTTATTGGTTTTTAAATCATAAACTGGAAAATATGAAGTTTCTTCATCTTCTATACCGATACGATCAAGTGTATCAAGCGTTAAATTACCACCATATTGATTATCCCAACCAACCTTATAAAGATCACCATCTAAGTGTTTTTCTGCTAATCTTTTTTCTAAGAACACATCATCAATGGTTTCAAGTGCATAGATAATTCCAAAATTTTCATCCACGCCATTATAATTAATTTTTAAGTTTGCAGGTGTGATATTCGGTGCCATCACACCAAATGAACGAAACATCTCATATGTCCAGTATTCTCTCGTATATGATTCATCCTTGATGCGGTTCCATTTTAAATCTAGTTTCTCCATACCTGCAAAAAGTCTATCTTTACGTGCTTGTCTAACTTCAATGTCATCCCAGTTAATTGGGTTTGTATATGTGGTTTCATCATCAAAAGTCTGATTAAAAGATAATTTAAAATGTATCATTTCATAAATACCTTCTTGTGTACTATAAAAGGATGATCGAGACGTATTACCTTTCATTCTTATGCCAACACCTTCAAAAAAGTATTCGTCACCATTAACAGTAATTGTTAAATCACTCATTCTGTATATTGGTGATTTACTGCCCATACTACTATATGCTTCATAATCTGATTGTATGGCAGCAAGTTCACTTGCTTCAATATCAATTTTAATTTCAATGATACTATCTACATCAAAAAACTCATCATACAAATCATTGTCATATTGAATATAATCGATACCGTGATTAGTTTCTATAATTTCAGGTTCTTTATCTTCATTATCTGGATTTTTATCTTCTATGATTGGGGATGAAAAACTACATTCTGATAAAGTTGTACTTAAAATAACCGTTAACATGACTAAAAATATTTTTCTCATTTTATATACCCCGTTATCAATATATCTTCATCAAATGTTTTAATTTTAATATCTTTTAGCTGTAATGCATCTTTCATTAATGCGATACCCTCACCACTAACTGGTGTTAATGCATGTTTGCCACCAATGATTTTAGGTCCTATAAAGGCATATACTTTATTGACTAACCCAGCCTCTAAAAATGCTGCGTGGGTAAATGCACCACCCTCAACAAATAAGCTATCAATTTTTTCATCACCAAGTATGTCGAGTAGTTTATTTAAGTCAATCTGATCCATTTGTATCAAACGTACACCTAAATCAACAAATGCTTGATCATACTTTTGTGTAACAATCCAGGTTGGTTGTTCAATAGCTGTTTTGACAACATACGCATCTTTAGGTGTTTCAAGCTTTGGGTCTAAGATGATACGGATTGGGTTTCTAGATTTTTTATGACGTCTAACATTGAGTTTAGCATCATCTTTAATGATGGTATTAACACCTGCTAATATCGCACGATATTTGTTTCTTAAATCATGGACATATTTTCTTGACTTTTCATTAGTTATCCATTTTGAATCATAATCTTTTGTTGCAAGTTTGCCATCTAATGTCATAGCATACTTCATAGCTACAAAAGGTCTTTTAGTTGTTATATAGTGAAAGAATATATCGTTTAATGATGCACCTAATGTATCTAATAGGCCGTATTCGACTTTGATACCTGCATTTTCCAGTATTTGAACGCCTTGTTTATAAACAATTGGATTAGGATCTAGATTTGCAATATAAACTGATTTGATTTTCTTTTCTACAAGCATGTGTGCACAAGGTGGTTGTTTACCAAAATGGGTACATGGTTCTAGGGTAACAAACATGGTTGAACCCGCCACATCTTCTGTGGCATTGTTAATGGCATCCACTTCGGCATGAACCATACCATAAGCTTTATGGTATCCTTTACCAATCACTCGCCCATCTTTAACAATAACTGCACCAACTAATGGGTTGGGATTGACAAATCCCTCGCCTTTTTTTGCTAAGTTGAATGCTTGTTTCATATATTTATTTTTTAATGTTTTTTCCATAGTATCAAATCTTTCTTTGTTAAGTTTTTTTACTTTAGTAAAGTGATGACTACTTCCATTTTATCAAATTACTGACCAATTTATCGTAATATCGTTTCCACATTTTAAAAAAGACACATGCAATTGCATGTGCTTTTTGTTTATGTTAGACGCTCAATCATTCTAGATGTAACTATTTGAACAAAAATTCGAATCAGTGGTGCCAATAGTAAATTAACCCAAAACAGTGTAATTAAGCCCCAACCACCTACAGGTCCGACCTGATTGGTACCACTCATTTCAAAGTTTAATGAATCAATGAACAAAAACACTGTAATAAGTAATGCTATCGTTACAAAAAAGTGTATGTTTATCAAGCGCTTGACAAGTACGAGATGCTTGAAATAATTTATGTAGACTTTATCAACAAATATATAAACACCATAGACAAGTATAATACTACTTAATATTAAAATAATCCACATACTGGTCGCTATAAAAGGACTTCCGGTAAATGATAAACTATACCATGATAAGACTTGAAATCCATTATCAATAATTGGTCTATATTCTTTAAATACGATGAATGGTGCTAAATAAAGTACAATATTTATCCATCCTAAAAGTATTAAACTATAACTAATTAAATGATAGGATACTTTATCGATTTTATCCATTTCTTGTGACATATAAATCTCCGTTTACTTTGATGTTAACTCCAATAAAAATATTGTAGCACAAATTTAAAAGAAAAACAGATGATTCAAGTCATCTGTTTAATTTAAAATATAAATTCATCAGTGATTACATAGGTATATTGACGCCATACATTAAGTACCTGTGACATCGGATATTTTCTTTCTACATTGTTATCATCATACTCGGCTGGATCATTAAATATACCATACCAAACACCATCAATATTTTCAAAACCTTTTAGTACAATTAAGTGTCCTGCAGGAAATGCCATAATCGCACCATCTAATTGATCAGCACTTGTAGTTACAATTGAAAAGACAACGGGTATATCATTTTTAATATAATCAACAACTGTCTTAAAGTCATGTATATATTCTACTCTTGCATATAAACCATCTAAGCTGCCGGCATAGCTGGCATTAAATGTCCAGTTACCATAAATGATACGCCCATGATCAAAGACTTTTTTTGCCATATCTGTCTGTGTAAAGTTTTTGCCATAGTAATTTACAACCATCGCAACCGATGTTGGTGAACAAATTAAGTTGCCGATATTAGGTATACTTAATTGTTGTAGCGGACTGACATCAATTCGTTTGTTTTCTAATATAGATGCATCATAAATGAGTGTATTTTCTGTTTTTTTAAGTGATACACTAATATTTTCAAGTTTTAGTCCATCTGCAGTATTTGGTAAAATTGTTACTTTAAGTTTGATATAGTTATTATTCAAAGTATCATTATTGGTTAGCGTGTCAATATTCACTTTAGCAAACGGATCATCTGATGTGTTAAAAGACATATTCTGCTCATCTTTAAACATACCCATAACCTGAAATTTTCCAAAATCTGTACCATCACCCACAGCTACCATAAAAGTTGCTCTAGCATCTTTCATTTGTTTGACATTCCATGATAACACAAGTGTCTCAAAATGCTTAGTCTCAATCGCTACACTCTGATAGGTTGCAGCCATAGATGCGTCTGTTAATACCATATGGTTAGATGCATCCAAACTTAAATTTAGCATATGCGCATCATCTTTATATTGCCATAAATCTTTGGCTGTTAAAGTTGTTGTTTCATCTATCACAAGTGATTTAACCTCCTTATTTTCATCAATAATTTCATCCTTGGGTGTTGTACATGCTGCTAAAACGAGTAATAAAACGAGTACAATTAGATTTACTGGTTTATTTTTCATAAGTTCCTGCATTATTTCCTTTCAAAAAAGTTCATAAATATGCATCTTGATATAGCCTATTATAGCATGATGCATATTTATTTATTCTGCTTCTACTTCAAATAATTTTTCTGTAATCTCTATGGTTTTCTTATCAAAATCTATAAGTCCTTTTAAACCCAATGGTAACATCGCACGTGGTAGTGCATGACCAACATTCACATTATAGATAATTGGTAAATTTAAATCTTTACCCACTTTTTTAAGTATTTTTTTATATGCATCATAATGTACTTCATCATAGGGTTTACCAACCATAACTGCTAAAACATTTTCTAGGATACCTTCATTTTTAAGTGTTTCTAGCATTTGTTCAAATAGTTTAGGCTCTGGTTTTTCTTCACTAGTTTCTAAAAATAGAATCTTATCTTTAAAGAACGCTTGTGGTGGTAGTAAATCATATTTTTCATAAACATCGCGTTGATCTTTATATCTAGTCGATGTATATATATCATATAAACTGTCTAAACACCCGCCCCAAAAAATACCTTCTATCTGCCCTTTACCATGTAGTACCTCATATCCTTTAGTCTCTTTATGTTCTGTTAAGGGAACGCCCAGTTGCATAACATCATAGGTCGTTCTATTTTCATACCATAAGGGACTTGATTGAATGGTTGTTGTATCTTCATTCATTAAAAATTGTTGATAGCTTTTTTCTGTATAAGGTAACATTACAGGACTCAGTTCACAAATATCTGATAAGAAATTTAACCCGTAATAAGTGACTAAGCCTATTTTATTGAACATCAAATGATTATTGGTCGTATCTGAAAATCCAATAAATATTTTGGGGTTGTTTTTTACCAAATCTTTAAATTCATTATCTGCCATTAAATAAGGTATGGTTTTATATGTATCATCACCACCAATTGCACAAATAATACCCTTTATTTCATCATCCCTAAATGCTTCTTTTAAATCGTTTGCTCGTTCTTTGGGGTTGTCTTTAATAAATGCTAAACCCTTTGTAGCATTTGGCATAAAAACCGGTGTAATACCCATATAGGTCAACCTTCTAACACCTAAGTCCACTTGTAGTTTTAAGTCATCCTCGCCTAGCAATCCACTGGATAAACTCACAATAGCAACCTTATCACCAATATTTAATTTTTTGGGTTTCTTTATTATATTATTCATAGTTTATCTCCTTGGTATAGTGTATATAAATAAGATAACATTTTATAAACTATTTAACAAATATATTATAAAAAAGTCCTAAAAATTAGGACTTTTATATACAAATGTAGCTATATAACTTCAATCATACACTGCTTATTTATCTAAAAATCTATACCCTACACCAACCTCGGTTAATATATATTTATGATCAGCGGTTTCGTTAATTTTTTTTCTAATGGCATTAATAAATACTCTTAACGCACCATAATTATCTACCGTAGGAAACCCCCACACATTGTGTTGTATATTTTGTAGTGTAACAATTTTACCTTGATTTTGTACCAAATAATACAAAATCTTATATTCGGTGGATGTTAAATGAACGGCTTCATTATTGACTTTAACAACAGATTTTTCAAAATCAATTTCTAAATCTTTGTATACAAAAACTTCACTTTGTTCAGTAGATGGTTTATTTCTAATAGCTACCCTTATTCTAGCCATCACCTCGTCTATACTAAACGGCTTTTTAATATAGTCAATCGCACCTTTATCCAGTGCTTGTACAATATCTTCATCTTTATTTCGCGCAGAGATAACTATAATTGGTGTTACTTTATGTTTAAGCATACTTGGTATTAACGCCATACCATCCATATCAGGTAACCCTAAATCTAGTAATACCACGTCCGGTGAAAAGTTGATAAAATGATTCATACCATAAGCACCATTGCTTGCTTTATATACAGTGTTTTTGTCTGATTCAACAGCTTTAGATAAAAATTTCATAATGATGTGATCATCTTCAATGATTAATACTCTAGCATTCATGGCTATCTCCTCTTATTTGGTATTGTTATATCTATTACAATACCATTATTTGAATTGTTTGCTAAATGAATGGAACCTTGGTGTAGATCAATGATCGATTTAACAATCGCAAGTCCTAAACCGAACCCGCGCTTCTTATCACCTTTTTGATTCGTTTTTATCACTGACTCATCAAAAATAGTTTTGATTTTATTTGGATCAATGAAGCCACAGTTGTTATCAATTATAAATTGAATTTGTTCAAATGAATGATGACATGTAATTTTTATGTCTCTACCACCTGTTGTATGTTTAACAGCATTATCCAATATATTATTAAATACTTGAACAAGTAGAGATTTATCAAAGTAAGCAAAATCATCTACTTTTTGTTCCATCATTATACTTAAGTTAAACAGTGGATACCGTTTATTAAAGGTATATTCAATATCATTTAAAAATTCTTTAATACTTTCACGGTCAATTGATATTTTAATAATATCATTTTGTAATTGCGTCATTGTTAGAACATTATTGATGAAATCATCTAATCTAAGAATCTCTTCATTGATATCTTTATAAATATCAATATATTCCTCAGAATCTTTACTTTGAGCCATTTCTTTTAGTAAATAAATACCACTTCTAATACTTGTTAAAGGACTCTTAATATCATGCGACAGACTTCTAAGCAAAATATTCTTAAACCTTTCACTTTCAACGCTGTATTGTGCCTTTTCCTTTTGAATAATAATTTCTTCTTTTTCTAATAAAGCTCTGATTTGAAAACATACAGATTCTAAAAAGTCTTGTTGCTGTAGATTCAGTACTTGCCCTAAATTATCAATAATGAAAAATATTTTTTTATCACGGTTTAATAACGGATAAATTGTCACTTGTAAATCACTAAAAATTCTAATAGTTTGATCGACCTTGATCATCCGTGTTAATGCAAATCTAACAGCTTCTTGATGGTCATCAAATGTGATGTTATCATGAATGATGAGTTTAACTGATAGCCCAATTTGATGACTGATAATCGATTGAATTTCATCAACCGCATCTTCTAGTCGTTTGGTTACTAATAATAGATTACTTAATTGGTTTAGACTTGTAATAATTTGTTGACTTTTTTTATTTGTTAGTAATTCCCTTTTTAAAAGAAAAGTAATATGGTTGGCTAAAATAGCAACCAATATAAACACCAGTAATGAAACCAAATAGTTCACGTCATAAATTTCAAAGGTATATTTAGGTTCAACAAACAAGTAGTTAAAAGAAAATGCCAAGATAATTGTAGATGCTAAGCTTAATAGACGATTGACCTCGATAGATATCAATAAAATAGCAACGATATAGATGAGTAATATCGTATCAATACGCATCATCATTTGACTGAGTGAAACCGATATTAAAACTGTAATTGTAAGTATAACAATAACTTCAAGCAGTTTTTTGTATTGCATAGACACTTCCTTAGTTCGTTTTTTTGATATCTAAAAATACTTTTCCAATAGCTATAATAATAATATAAAACTCCATACGGCCTAAAAACATTGCAATGATACCGATCCAAAGCACAACTGGATTTGAATGATATGTCATCACCCCTATAGAATGTCCGACCGTGCCTAATGCACTAGCAACCTCAAACATTGAATCCATTATATTATAACCAAAAAATGTAATTGTGAGTGATGAAACCATCCAAAATAGTATATATATCGAAATAAATCGGTAGTTTTCTTTAATTTCTTTGTTGTTAACAATGACTTTATTACCAAACTTATAAATGACTTTACTCTTAATAACTCTTGAATCATAAAGTTTAGAATGTAAGCCCCATTGTATGTCATGTAACATTAAAGATAATCTGTGTTGTTTAATCCCACCAGAGGTAGAGCCACTTGATCCACCAATAAGCATCATAATGACAATACCAAATATAAATGCATGTGGTAACCCAGAAAATGAATCCATGACTGTAAACCCTGTCGTGGTGATACTACTAATTGTTTGAAAGATACCTAATCTGATTGAATCAGATACTGAGTACTGATTTAATAATGATGCAATCGAAAGCCCTGAAAAAATCATTGCAACCACTACAAATGTTCGTAGTTCAGAATGATTAAACACTTTCTTAAATTGCTTCTTAATTAACATTAAATGGACTAAGAAGTTAATACTACCAAGTAACATTAAAAAAATCGTAACTATCTCAATTGCAATACTATTATATCCACCAATACTTTGTGTATGGGTTGAAAATCCACCCGTTGAAACAGCAGCAATCGCGTGATTGATCGCATCAAAAGTTGGCATACCAAATAATACATAAAGTACTGTACCTAAGCCAATAAATGATAAATAAAAAGTAATAATCAAACGAGAGGTTTTAATCAAGTTTGGGATTAAGTTTTCACTATGCCCCTCACTACTGTATAAGTAAATACCATACTTATTAGCAAAGGTTGAAGTAACCACTAAAACGAGTCCTACCCCACCAACAAGTTGCATAAATGATCGGTGAAATAAATATATGTTATACGTATTATCTACATCAACAACCGATAATCCGGTTGTTGAATATCCTGAGGTACTTTCAAATATCGCTTGCGTAAAACTGTAGTTTCCAGTCATCAAAAATGGTATTGCAGATACCAAAATTGCGAAAATCCATATTAAAAACACAAGCTGATAGTTTTGATTTTTTGATAGTTTTAGTTTCTCTTTTTCTTGAAAAAACTTAGTGACTATAAAACCTAAAAATATCATCAACGTACCAGGTACAATAAAATTAACTGCCTCAGGCATTTCACCAGGATAAAACAATAAAACAATCAGTGGTATCAGTGTAATTATGCCAATCATATATAAGAAAACACGCAGATAGTGAAATATCAATGTTAAGTTGCCTTTTTTATCCATTTATCTTAACTTCCTTTAATAAATTCTATGATGTTATCTTCATCTTCTGGTTTACACATGATGTATAAAATATCATTTGCTAAAACAAGCGTATCACCACTAACAATGATGACTTCATCATTTCTCATAATACAGCTAATATTACCGTAGATTGGGAAGTTCATATCCTTGATTTGTAGATCCACAATATTTGATTCTTTTTCTACTTTAATTTCTAACAAAATGATTTCATCATTTTTAACAATCAATTTAGAAACCACATTTTCGATTGATGATTTATTCGTAATTGACTCGCCTAATAAATAGGTTGATGACACAACAGAGTCTATGCCTAACTTTTCAAAAACTTTGACTTTTTGAGGATCTGTAACAACACAGATTGTTTTTTTAACACGGTACTGCTTTTTTGCTAATGAACATACAACATAATTCTTAATATCATCCTCAGATAATGAAATCAATAAATCATAATCCATAATGTTTGAAATTTCAAACATATATTTTTTAGTAGCATCTCCATGAAAAACTTCAATATTGTTTGATTTACTAATGTATTCGCTGTAAAACAAATCATCATTAATGACTTTTAGCACATTCTTGTTCTTCTTAAATGAGTTGATTATATAATTTGCTTCTTGTCTACCATCTACAATTACTATTTTCATATATTTGACCTGTCCTCATATGCAATAAATTCATCAAAAGTTGATTTGAACGGATACAATATCTTAATACCCATATGTTCGATTAACTGACCCTTTTCAACATCTGTTATTCGAACAACAATATTTGGTATGTCCAGCACTAATGCAAAATAATCTGCTAGAAAAATATTTGTATTATCGTTTTCTGTTACAATAACAACTTCTTTTAAATTATCTAAATTTTCAATGTTTTGTAAGTACTCAAGATCCGTAGCATCACCCAGTAATGTACTACCATTAAATGTGTCATTAATCTTATTAAATGCACGTTCATCTTTATCTAATACTGTAACGTCTTTACCTTGATTTGAAAGATATATGGCTATATTTGAGCCCAACCTACCACAACCAATAACTAATATCCTATTATGCTTCATTGTTTTCCTCATTCATAATGTTTATCATTTTAACCTTGGTTAAATTGATATACATCACACCATTTAGTTTGGTTAGACCTTGAATAACAATAAATCCATCTACAACATCCATAACATACCCAACAAGTGACTGGAAACCCATGGAATCAAAAAATGTTACTTTTACCTTTAATCCAATTAACTCTTTCATAATTATATGTACATACTATAATCTAATATCCTTAGATGTATGTTCCTTTCTAGTTTTTTTAATACATATGTTACTAAAATCTTTAAAACAAGATTCGCAATCATTATAAAACTTTATATATTAATGTGCTCTTATTAATTTATGAAATATATTAAGATAATATTAATATCAATAAAAAACCAATAGTCTTAAACAAATTTAGTTGTTTAAGGCTATTGGAGTTCACATCTATGTGTATGCTCACTTATGTATATATTTATATTTTTACATAATGTATCTATTGATTGTAATCAATTTCTAACCACAATGCTGGTCTAACGCCACCTTCATTTGATTGAGTAATAGGGTGTAGTGTATTATAGTTCTTCTTAGACGCTTTATTACCTTGTATGCCAATATTACCATCACCGTGAATATATACGGTGCTTGTTTTTAGTCTGCCACCTGTTCTAACCCAGTACCACCACACATACCCTAAATAAGATGATTTTCTAAAAGAATTATTGTCATCTCTTCGTTCAAACCAATATCTTTGATTTTTGCCCTTGTTTATTAATAGCTGCATACTATCATTAAAATATGGTCCTACCATTTCCTCTAAAGAAAGAATAAATACTTTATCTTCACTATCAGGTTCAGGTCCTGGATTATACCATAGATTACCACTATTATGATTTGTTGTAGTTATGATGCGTGCTTTTTCATGATCGCTAAACTCATTATAAAATGTGTTGTTTAGATAGTCTCTTAATGATGAATTTAGCCATATGACTGCTTCATGCCTATTATGGTATGGCATTTGCTTAACAATGTCTAAAGTTATGATTAACGCTTTAGTATCTTTAATATTTAATACTTTCCACTTATAGTTACCAAATGTAATTATTTGTCCAACTCTCATTATGCCTTATCCTCTATTATACTCATTGCCCATAGCAATTGATAATCTATTCCACATATTAATTTGATTGATAATAAGAACTAAATCAACATATTCCACTTCTGAAAAAAAACTTCTAACGCGCTGATACAAATCATCTTTAACACCATACTTCGCGACTTCTGTAACATTTTCTGAAAGTTCAAGAGCAATCTTAGTTCTATCATCATAAATATTTGTTTCTCTCCAAGCACTCAGTAAATAAATTTCATCCTCACGTATACCAAATTTACGTGCATCTTTAGTATGAAGACCAATACAAAAAGCACATCCATTAATTTGTGATACTCTGATTTTAATTAATTCAATGAGTTTTTTGTCAACACTACTGCTGTTTAATTTTGACTCTAAGTCTAAAATAATCGCCATTTTAGATTTTGCAATTTAATAGTATTCAATTTTTCTATTCATTTCATCATTTAATAATTAAGTTGTCTGTCGTTAGATAAGACTTAACTATTTACTCCTTTATTTTAATTAATACAATCATATGATTTTTAACGATTTATATTAATTATACATGAATCATCGCCTCCTTCCTCATATTTTATCATAAGTAAGGATTCTTACTATTCATG
>JBAYTJ010000014.1:0-15531 GCA_041675665.1 Acholeplasma sp.
AGTGCACAAACTAGAATATGACACAGCAGGTTTATTACTTGTAACAAATGATGGTGATTTAACTAAAAAATTAACCAATCAAAGTGAAAACATTCAAAAAGAATATGTCTTCCGCCTAAAAGGTATCATGATTAAAGAACGCATTCGTGAAATCAAGCGTGGTATCCATGTTGATAAGAAGCTAATTAAACCAATTGATGTGGGCATTCTTGAACTGGATAAACCAAATCAATCTACTTTAGTCCGTATGATTATTACCAACGAATCAGCTAAAGAATTAAAAGCTCTATTTTTACAAATAGGACATGAAGTTAAAAACATGACACGCATCCGTTTTGATAGTTTAACGCTTGAGGGTGTAAACCGTGGTAGTTACAGGAAATTAAAAGCACATGAAGTGAAATATCTATATCGTAAATCGTAACAAGATATAATGTTCATTTTGTGGTATAATATAATGTAGTATGGAGGAATTTTATGGCAGGATTTCAAGTGGCTATTGATGGACCGGCAGGTAGCGGGAAGTCAACAATCAGCAAACAAATAGCGCACAAATTAGACATGACCCATATTGATACGGGTGCAATGTATCGTGCAGTCACCCTTTTAGCCATCGAAAATCAAATCGATCTGAATGATGAGGCACAGTATTATTTCCTAGAAAATGTGAATATTACATATAAAGATGATCATATTTACGTAGATAACCGTATTGTTGAAAAGGAAATCCGTAGTAAAGCGGTTACTGATAATGTATCTTTAGTCTCAAGTTTCCCATATGTTCGAAAAAAGTTAGTTGAAATTCAACAACAACTTGGCCAAACTAATAATATTATTATGGATGGCAGAGACATTGGAACAGTCGTTTTACCAAATGCAGATTTAAAAATATTTTTAATTGCAGATGTGAGAGAACGTGCCAAAAGAAGGCAACAGGAAAAACAAAACTTAGGTTATGAAATTGATATTGAAAAATTGATTGAAGAAATAACAAGACGCGATCAATTAGATTCACAAAGAACAATATCACCATTAAAAAAAGCAGATGCTGCAATTGTAGTCGATTCTACACACATGACATTACAACAAACAGTCAAAAAAATTATAGAGCTGATACAATCAGCAAAAGGAGTAATCAATGAATGATATTACAATCCCTAAAAGAGGACAAATAATCGAAGGCGTCGTTTTCCAAGTTAAGAAAAACGTTATGCTTTTGGACATAAATGCAGCTACAGAAGGGACAATCTATGCTGAGTATTTTGATAAACCAGCACCGGAAGACCTAAGAAAAGTTGTCAAAAAAGGTGATAAAATACGTGCAAAGGTAGAGAAAATCAGTGAGGATGATAGTTCACTTCTGATTATGCTCTCAAGATTACCACTTTTACATGAAAAGTATTTGGAAAATATTCAAAAAGCTTATGATGAAAAGTTAGAAATCGAAACAGTTGTTAAGTCAGCCAATGATAAAGGATTAGTATTACTTTATCAAGGTATTGAGCTATTCTTACCATATTCTTTATTAGACTTTGAATTAAAAGATAAAAAAGAAACAATGGTTGGTGAAAAATTAACTGTATTAATCGAAGAATTTAAAGCAGACCGTAGACGTCCAAAATTAATTGCAACAAGAAAACCAATTTATGAAGCACGTCGCCAAGAAGAACAACAATTACGTCAAGAGCAACGTCAAGAAGAGTTAGAAACCATTCAAACAGGCGCAGTATTAGAAGGCACCGTTGAATCTTTTGAAGCACATGCAGCTTTTGTTCGATTTGAACATGTTTCTGGTATGCTACGTATTTCTCAAGTATCACATCACAGAATTGATAAAATTGAAGATGTATTAGAACTTGGGCAAAAAGTAGAAGTTAAAGTTATTAAAAAAGAAGGTAATCGATTAGATTTATCTATGAAAGCTTTACAACCTACACCATATGAAGCATATTTAAAAGATCACAAAGTTGGTCAAACTGTTAAAGGTAAAGTTGTTTCTAAATTACCATTTGGCGTATTGGTTGAACTAGACCGTGATGTTAAAGGTTTATTACATAAGAGTGAGTATTCTTGGAATCCAACAGATAATTTTGATGCATACATCAAAATTGATGATGAAATAGAAGTTGTTATTTTATCAAAAGATGCTAAGAAGGAAAGAATCTCATTATCTAAAAAAGCTTTAGAAACAAATCCATGGGCTAAATTAAATGTACGAGTTGGACAAGAATTAGAAGTTCGTGTTGAAGCGGTTTCTAAAGAAGGTGTTGCTGTATCTTACGAATCAGTAGATGGATTAATTCCAATTAATGAAGCGCATAATGATCCTAAAGTAAATGTTGAAGATCATTATCAAGTTGGTGATACTGTTAAAGCTAAAGTTATCGAATTTAACAAGCAAAACTGGATTTTAAAATTATCTGTAAAACGTTTATTAAACATTCAAGAACGTCAAGAATTTGAAAAATATATGGGTGATGCTGAAACAACAGATAATTTAACCCTAGGTGATATTTATACAAATTTAAGCAAAGATAAAGACAAAAAGAAAAAGTAATATAAAATAAAATAAAAAGAAGGTTTTAGGATGCCATTTACTGTAGCAATCGTCGGTCGTCCAAATGTCGGCAAATCATCACTTTTTAATCGTATATTGGGTGAAAGGTTTTCCATCACGGATGATGTAGCGGGTGTCACACGAGACCGTATCTATGCTCAAGCAGAGTGGTTAACTAAACGATTTAGTCTAATAGACACTGGGGGCATCGATGTTGGTGATGCCCCTTTTTTAACTCAAATTAAGCAACAAGCGGAAATCGCAATGGATGAGGCAAACGTCATCATTTTTGTCGTTGATGGATTAACAGGACTCACTGATAGCGATTATTATATCGCAAAACTATTATATAAAACTGATAAACCAGTCATTGTAGCGGTCAATAAGATTGATGATTTAGTGCATGCGCATAATGCGTATGAATTTTATGCATTAGGTTTTAATGATCCGGTAGCAGTTTCTAGTCATCATGGTATTGGTATTGGTGATTTACTGGATTTAACGCTAGGTCATATGGTTGAAGAAGAAAAAGAAGCGGAAAAAGGTGTTATATCATTTTCTGTCATTGGCAGACCAAATGTTGGTAAGAGCTCACTGGTTAATGCAATCATTGGTAAGGAACGTGTAATTGTATCAGATATATCTGGTACAACAACCGATGCCATTGATACAACGTTTATGAAAGATAAACAAAAGTATACGATTATTGATACTGCGGGTATTAAAAAACGTGGTAAAGTTTATGAAAACTTAGATAAGTATTCTGTGTTACGTGCAATGACAGCACTAGAGCGTAGTGATATTGCTTTACTGGTTCTTGATGCTACAAGTGGTATACAAGAACAAGATGGCCATGTTGCAGGGTATATAATGCAGTATATGCGTGGTTGTATCATTGTTGTTAATAAATGGGATTTAATTGACAAAGACAGTAAGACAATGAAAAAGTTTGAAACTGAAATTCGTGAAACATTTAAGTTTTTAACCTATGCACCAATTGTTTTTGTTTCAGCTAAAGAAAATCAACGTGTACATACCATTTTTCCTGTACTAAAAGATGTCTATGAAAACTTTACAAAAGAATTACCGACAAGATTGATTAATGATACATTACATGATGCGGTTGCGATGAACCCACCAGCAATCTTCAATCACGGTAAAGCAAACTTCTCTTATGCGACACAAGTTGAATCAAAACCACCTACGATTGCCATATTTGTAAATGATCCAAACTTTATTCATTTTAGTTATGAACGTTACTTACAAAATCAATTTAGAGATAATTTTGAATTAACTGGAACACCTTTAAAATTTGTCTTTAGAAAGAAGGAGAATTATGAAGATTAGTGTTATTGGTGGTGGTTCATGGGGAACCACACTGGCTCAAGTATTAACAGATAATGGCCATGAAACATTGGTGTATGATGTCAATCCTGAAGCAGTTGATAAGATAAATAACAATATGCATCCATTTTTTGACAATCAAATTAAAGATATTCGGGCAACCTTGAATTTAACAGAAACCATACAATTTGCAGAATATATTATTCTGGCAGTACCGACCAAATTTATGCGTGAATCATTAAAAGCAATCAACGCACTGGCAACCAATAAATTGTATTTTATTAATGTATCTAAAGGTATTGAACCATCGACCTTAAAACGTGTCTCAGAAATTGTAGTTGATGAGATCAACCCAGATAAATTAGGTGCATATGCTGTTTTAACTGGCCCATCACATGCAGAAGAAGTTATTGAAAGAAAATTAACTGTACTGACTGCCGCAAGTGATGCGGAATGGTTTAGAAAAAGTGTTCAAAACCTATTTTCTAATCAATCTTACTTACGCGTTTATACGTCTGATGATTTAATCGGTTGTGAGGTTGGTGGTGCGATTAAAAATGCAATCGCTATCGTTTCTGGTATGATGACAGGCTACGGTTTAGGGGAAAATGCAAGAGCGGCTTTAATAACAAGAGGTATTTTAGAAATTGTACGTGTTGTTGTCCACTACGGTGGTAAAAAAGATACTGCATTTGGTCTAACTGGGATAGGTGATTTAATTGTTACAGCATCAAGTTATAACTCAAGAAACTTTAATGCAGGTTTGAAAATAGGTCAAGGTCTACCGGTTGATCAAGTATTAAAAGAATCAAAAATGGTTGTTGAAGGTGTCAGAGCTATTCAAGCAGCCAAAGATTTATGTTTAGAATCAAACATTGAATTACCAATTATTGAAGTAGCATATGATGTCATATTTAATGGTATTAGTGTCAAAGAAGGTATTCAATTATTACTAACAAGAGAACTCAAGGCTGAGACCATTGATTAATTATTTTTCGTTATTGTTGTATTAATGGCTTTATCATGATATAATCTATACATCTTAATAGGAGGATTAAAAAATGAACAAAACAGAATTAGTTGCATTAGTTGCCGACCAAGCTGACGTTACACAAGCAATGGCAGAAAAAGTTGTCAACACATTTGTAGATGTTGTTACAAAAACTCTCTCTAATGAAGAAAAAGTTGTCGTAACTGGATTTGGTACTTTTGAAGTACGTCACCGTGTAGCACGTCGTGGTAAAAACCCACGTACTGGTGAAGAAATTATTGTACCGGCACAAAAAACACCTGCTTTCAAAGCTGGTAAACTTTTAAAAGACGCAGTTAAATAGTCTTTTAATCATGCCTATGGGTAACCAAGGTCGTAACAAAGTAAATCTATAAATAATATATTTGTAGAAATTATAGAAAAAAAGTACACATTAAGCTTATCTTAAGTGTACTTTTTTATGTTTCAATGAAAACTAATGATATTTTTATGATTTGGTATATAATATAAGTAAGAAGAAAGGGGAGGTATTTGACAATGGATGTGTTTAAATTCTCATTTGAAAATGATGTATCTAGTCTTCAGTCGCATATTGACTATATCGGCATAAAGGATCTGCGCGGTAAAAGTTTATTGCACTATGCGGTCTTAGGCAGTAGTATGGATGTTATTGATTATTTGTTAAATCAAGAAATCGATCTCAATCAAAAAGACCATTTAGGTGAGACACCGCTTTTTGATTGTGCAAGAAAAGCTAAATTAAGTATTGCTAAAAAATTGTTAGCTAAGTATGCGCGTGTCGATATTAAAAATAACCGTGAAGAAACACTACTACATTTAGCTGCACACAAAGGTAATTTGGATATGGTAAAACTATTAGTTGAATACCATGCTGATCTAAATGCACTGAACTTTGAAGATAAACTACCAATACATTACGCAATTTTAGCAGGACACATGGAAGTTGTCTTATACTTGATGGAACAATCTAAAATATCTTACTTTTACCTTGATAGCAACCAAGATTCATTTCTACATTATGCTGCTCGAACCACTAATGTAAACATGGTTGAACACTTTTTAGAACAAAAATTAGATCCTAACTTGTTAAATGATCATTATGAAACACCTTTATTTAATGCAGTACGCACTGGTACAAGTACGGTTGTTCAGTTATTACTGAAGCATGATGCATATATTGAGGTGTTTAACAGAAGGTTTGAAACACCGGTTAATTTGGCTAAGTACAGTGAAGATTCGGTTATCTTGAATCTTTTACATGAGTGGCAACAATCCATAGATTACAACAACTTATTAAAACGTCAAATGCTCACCTTAGCTGTTTTAAATAGGGATCATACAAAACTTAGATTGTTGGTTGAAAGTGGGCACTTACTTAAAAAAGACCGATTGAAACAAAATGCATTTGATTATGCACAGTACTATAAATTAAGTGCTTGTGTTAATGTTTTAAGACAATTAATCTAAATAAAAAGCAGTCCTTACATAAGGGACTGCTTTTATTATTTCATTTATAGAACTGTTAGGAGGAACATTGACATAAGGACTGATACTAAGTTATATGCCATATGGACCAAAATAGGAATGACAATATTTTTCTTATGAATCATATAAATATAGCCAAATATGAATCCTGCACCAATATAAGGTAGACCGCTTATTAATGCAAGACCGACATTACCACTAAGTATTTCTGTAGATATATGGATTAAACCAAATATTAAAGATGAAATAATGAGTGCATAGTTTTGGTTTTTAATTAATCCAAAGAATGATTTTCTAAAAACAAGTTCTTCAACGATAGGTCCTAGTACAACTGCACTAAATGCCATCAAAATAAAGTAAGGTGATCTAAGCATTAAATTAATTGATAACTGATTGGCAGAAATTTGTTGAGGTACAGATATTAAACTAGATAAAAACATAACGACAATGTTGATTAAAATACTACCACCAAACATGTAAATGACACCAATACCAACTTTACCTGCTAAGCCACCTAATGTTTCTTGTTCAGATTTTAAGAGATTAATGTCTGATTTTAATACAGGTCTTGAAATGAGCATCATTGGTACTGCAATCACAAGCATCACAAAGAAAGAAAAGAGTGCGTTCATAGCGATTGTTGGCACTGTAGATGCTTTGATCAATGTATCTGTATGATCAATTTCAGAACCGGCAACTGACGGTGAAACATCGTCAAATGGTACGTAATAACCAATATCTGCATTATTTGGCCACTTAGTAATTGAGCCGTCTAACATGCCATTAAATATTTCTAATTTCAGGGCATAAGTAAAGCCACTATCTGTTTGTTCGATGTTAAAGAATGTTGTATCAGCAATAAAGGTTGCTGAACTATGTACATATATCGTACTTAAGCCATCAAAACCAACCGGAATAAAAAATGTTTTATAAGTACCATCTATAGAATCAAAGTGGGTATCATCAACAATTAGCAAACTGTTCACATCATTTGCTGCTAGATCAATAGCGTGTTCGCTTGGTGTTACTTCTCTAAAGAAGAAGTCATTATCCATCAAGGTAACTACAATTAAGATTGATAAGATAAAGGGCAGTAGCATATAGCCTAAATATAAAAATAAATTCGTTTTATAAATCTTTAAAAATGCAGGATTTACAGTATCCTCATCTTTGTTTTGATCATGAATTTCCTTGAAGTCATTTTCTATTTCATCAAAATGTTCATACATGGTGTTTTCTCCTAAATAAATATTATTATATCTATTATACTAGAAATCCATCTGATATCATAAAAATGATATAATAAAGTATCACATGTTTATAAAGGAATTGATTATGGAATTAGTATTTGCATCAGCTAATAAAAATAAATATGAAGAGTTTTTAAGCATTCTAAATACTTCTGATGTTCGTTTAATTAATACATTTAAATTAAATGAAAGTGAAGTCATTGAGAATAAAACTACTTTTAAAGATAATGCTGCCTTAAAAGCATTGGCTTATGCAAGAGCTTTTAATCAAGTAGCATTCGCAGATGATTCAGGGCTGGTTGTTGATGCTATTAAACCTTTACCAGGGATCTATTCTAAACGTTATAGTGGTTTAGGTGACTTGGAAAACAATCTTAAATTACTGCAGGTATTAAAAAACAACCAAAATCGTGATGCAAGATTTGTATGTGTGATTGCAATTGCATTTCCAGATGGTAAAATATTTACATACGAAGGCAACATGTTAGGCACAATTGCTTTAACTTTAAAAGGAGGTATGGGATTTGGATATGACCCAATCTTTATACCTAAAAATGAACAAGCTACTTTAGCTGAATTAGGTCCATCATTTAAAGACCAATATTCTCATCGAAGTATTGCTTTAAACAACTTTTTGGAGGCAAAAAATGAAGTTATTGATTACTGGCGATATACATGGCAGAAATGACATGTTACAAAAGGTATTAAAAAAGGTTAAAACCTTTGACTTGCATTTAAATACAGGTGATTTGGGGTTGGATATTCCAACCATTGAAGCTGCTAAAATGATTGCAGTTAAAGGCAATACGGACTACTATCTAGACTTACCAACTGAACGTTTAATTGAACATCAAGGCTTACGTATTTTATTAACCCATGGCCATCTACAAAACGTTAAGTATGGTCTTAATGAACTGATTTTAATGGCGAAAGAAATGGATGCCAATATATGCATATTTGGACATACACATGATGCATTTTATAGACGTATTGATAATATTATATTTATTAATCCAGGCCCATTAACAGGCCACAAAGATAAAACATTTGCAGTATACGAAAAAGAGAAAGTGAGCATCATAAATGTTGATTGAAGATAAAATAATACAAGTAGCAACTAAAGTCTTTCAAGTTGATGAAATAGCAGTTAAAGTAGACTCCAGATTTAAAGGTGGTATGAGTAACTACACATACTTAGTTTATGTCAATGAAACACCGTATGTCATCAGAATCATTGGTGATGGTGGAGAAGTGTTAGTTGATCCAAGTATCGAAAAGATGCATATCCAACTCATACAACCATTAAATTTAAATTCTGATGTTGTATACCTAGATACTAAAACAGGTGTTAAAGTATCTAAATATGTTGAAGGCACACCATTATCTGTTTCTATGGATGAATTGGATTACCAAGGCGTTGCTAGTGCATTGAAAAAATTACACCAAGCGAAACTGCCGGGTGAAGATTATGGTCTAAAAACGCGTTTAAGACGCTATGAAAAACTTCTTAAACACATCCCATCAACAACCTATTACGCACTCAAAATGCAGTGGCTAAGAATGTATGATGCATATTTTATTCATCTACCTAAGGTTTTATGCCATGGTGATGCACAACGTTCAAATCTGGTTAAATCTGGCGATAAAATATATTTGTTAGACTGGGAATTTTCAGGACTTAATGACCCGTTTTATGATATTGCATCATTTGGTAATATCGATTTTAAAGATGCTGAAAAATTACTCAGCTTTTACTTAGAACGTACGCCAACTTTAATAGAGCTTGCGCATATTCGATTTTATAGAATGTACCAAGTTTTACAATGGCATATTGTAGCAAGCTATAAACATGAAATTGGATTATCAGAAAAACTACATTTAGATTTTGAAATGATTGCTGGTAAATATTTAAACTTAGCAGCACATTTTTTAGAACAATTAAAGGAAATTGATGCATTCAAGTGAAAGATATACTTAAACTTCAACCAAGCCAAGCGGCAATTGTTGAAATGCTTAACTTCATAGAAACAAAAACATTAACTGTTTTGGAACATCAAACAGTTTTTATCCATTTAATGGAAACCTATTTTCAACTGGAAGCATATCCGACAATCGTAGCTGAGGCAACAACGTATCATGAACGTATTTCAAATGATAAGGAAAATCCCAAACTAGAAAGATTGTATGAACTTATTTATCTATCTGCAATGCAATTAGAAAAGTATGATTTAGCCTATGCGTATATTCAATATCGAAAAAATCTATTACCGATTAATCAGCGATATTTAGCAGACTTAAATTTGGTTGATTTTAAACGTCAAACCAATCAAAGTTATATAAAAGATATTGAAAACTTATTAAAAGATACCATACCAGATCATATTAAACTTGATTTATTAAAACAGTTGTTGGTCTTATACTTAAATCAAAAAGAAGCCAATAAAGCAATCACTTTAATGGATGAACTTAGAAAACTAGATCATGAACAATCCTATATACCACTGTATTTAAAAACGTTACTACAACTTAAATTATATAGTGAAGCCAAACAAGTAGCAAGTCAGTTTAGAGCACATAAATTATATGATATGGATGCATTTTTAACACTGCTTCATGTCTATATTCATGAAGATGATTCACATAGATTAGCTATTCTAGATGCTGACTTTAGTGAAAAGTTAGAACTTCAATCCATCGAATTTAGAAAAGAAGCTTATAATCTATTTATTGCTTACTACGAAAAAATTAAAAATAAGTATCAAATGGATAACTATACTAAAAAGCTAAAGTCACTTCAAAGAGAACTTAAAAAAATAAAAAGACTTGAACCCATATCTGAAGATGTAAATGAATCAAAAATTATTGTTACAGATCACCAAATACAAAAAAAACCAGCAGTTGTTGAGGTTAAAGAAAATATTTACCACATGGATGCCTTGATAGAACTGTTTAGTTATGCGCATCAAATTCACAACAATAAAAACTATAGAGAATACTTAAGGTTGTTTTTTATGCGTGTTGAACACTATGTGGATGCTTTAGACTTCATCATATTTACTAAAGAAAATGATATGCTATATCACTATAAAAAAGAAAGATTGTACGACAAACAACTCTTACCTCAAACCTACTATGACACCTTAGTTCATGAGGTTGTTTTAGATGGCCAAGAACGTTTTGGTGTACCACAATCATTTAAGTATGATAAAAACATATTAACCGGTAAACCATTTGACAAAAGCGTTGGTTATATCTATAGCTTTGCATTATTTGACCTTGGTGTATTTATGGTCTACTTAAAAGATGAGGTTAAAGACCCAGGTACATACTTTGACCTGTTTAAAGGGCTTTCGTCGATCATTTATGCAAGTTTAAAGGATGAAGAGAAAAACGCGGAATTAAGGGCAGATAATACTTTTTTAAAACAAATACTAGAGTCTAATTTGGTGAATCTTAGATTGATGGAGCCACATCAATCAACCTATAACATTCCAAGTCAAAAACTACTGAATGTAGACAGTCATTTACCGTTTGAATTGTTCTTACGTAATCTTGGTGTACATGAAGTCAAAAACTATGAACAAACCATTCAAAGACTATTTGAAAAGGCTGGTTCTATGGATGTGGTTACCTATGTATATTTAGATAAACAAATCAGAGAAAAATTGATTTCTATAGCAAAAGCAGAGGACATATTTATTATTTCTTTATTTGAAGATATCACACATATCTATGATGAAAGATCACGACTGATTGAAGAAGCTACGGTTGATTTTGAAACATCACTTCAAAACCTAAATGCGTTAAATAAACATTTTGAAACTTATATTAAAGATAAAGGCTCATTCTTATTGATTTCATTTAATGAATCCATACTACCAATTTATGGTAGTGATGTTACACTTCAATTCTTTAAAGAATTTGGCCAACGTAGTCAAAAGTTTTTTGATGATGGCACCGTCTATAGATATAGTACATACCAATTGTTTGTATATATACCTGTAAATGATATACGTAGTGTAACAAAACGTTTAAAAGCCTATGTTAAATACTTAAATGAGCATCAATCTGTGGTCATAAGCTATGAGCAATTTGAACCCAAAGTTGCAGTTATTAGATATCCTGTTGTTACAGAAGAAAAACTACCGAGTAAAATATATAGATATTTAGAATTGTCGCTAGACTATTTAAGACGTAAAAATCCGGATGAGCCATTTATATTTTATGAGCACTCCATTTATGAAAATGAGGTCTTTGAACAACAAGTTATTAACTACTTAAACCAAGCCATAGAAACAAACCAGTTATCTCTAGCATTTGAACAAATCATTGATTTAGAAAGAAATGTTATATGGCAGTATGAATCAGACTTAATACTAGAAAATATTGCAGTAGATTCAAAGTACCTACACGCGATTGCAAAAAAGCGTAACCGTTTGGAGGCACTTGAGCATCATCACATCAAAATGGTATGTGAGTTTTTACAAACCTTAGAAAAAGAAACTTCTAAATTAATCAAAATAACAATACCGGTATCTAAAGAAACATTTAGTGATGTTGGCTTTAATCCGTATGTATTTGGATTATTCCACACATACCAAATACCATTTGAGTTTATCCGTTTTAAAGTTAAGGGTGAACATTTAAAGGTCAATCAGCATTTAAATCAGTTAACTGAATTGATTGAACAAGGTGTTGGGTTAGATACCACATCTGTTGATTCTGCCCTATCATACCCATTTAATGCAGTTCATATAGATTTTAAGGGTAATCATAATAAGTGGCATCAATATATTCAAAGCATGAACCAACTGTTTAATATGCATCAAATAGCATGTATCATTAGAGATGTTAAAACCAACGAACAAAAAGAGGCATTACAATCACTTGGCATTAAGTATATTCAAGGTGACATGTATAAACCAATTACAGCTGATAGGTTGTTTATAAAAATTAAAGGGAATGTAGAAAAATGAGCATAGAAAAAGCTATATCCAATTTGTCCTTTGATGCAAAAATACGCGCCAACAGCAGTATTGCTGCATTAAAATATGTTGATCTAATGATTGAAGATTTTAAGGTCCGTCAAGCCATTAATAAAGCAGACATCCTTCTGGATGTCTTTGGTTTACTACAGGGATTGTTTGTTGCAATTGATGCATTATATCAGCTGTCGTTTACAGCAACCAAATATAAGTATCATGTCAATATCAATCAAAATAGAAACCTAAAACATTTAAAGTACTTAAGAAATGATATCGTAGGTCATCCCACCAATAGAAACTATGAAGACGGTTCTTTTGGATTTTCTGTAATCATTGAAGATGAGATAACAAAAGATCAACTATCTTATATGACTTATATCATTAAGGGTAAGAAAATAAATCGAACCAAAGAAACTGTATACTTTAACGATATCTTAAATGCTTATCAAAAAGAAAAAGTCAATGTGTTAAAAGATTTAGAAAGTTACTTAGATAATACACCACATGATACAGAGACAACTGGACTTTTAGTCACACTTTTTGAAAATACCACGCAATCTATTTATCGTGTTGAGGATTTGAATTTGATTGAAGATAAATTCTTAAAAGAGAACAATTTACACGTGAAATCTAATCACAGATTTTTATATCGTTTAAGGCTACTTAAAGGCTTATTTATTTGGCAAGATGAAACGTATCAAGAAATTATTAATTACACTAGAAAACATGAAATACTATCGATATACCGCATGAATTTAGATATCACAGGCAAAAAGATACGTATTCCAGTTATCCAGTTACCTGAGACGCTAAATAAGCTTCAGCAAGTTTGTAGACGTAGTAAGCATGCAAGAAACCTTATTGTTAATTTAAATGATATTGACCATCCTTTATTTACATCTGATTTAGAACAGTTGATACAATTTATGAAAGACCCTGAAACTAAACATTTTTTAAAATGGTTTAAGCAAATAAAGGATAGAAACCATAGTTTCGCAATCGGTAAAATTATTAAAGATATTTTAAGGTGATTGTGGTATAATAATTAGTAGTTAAAATGTTAGGAGAATGAATTATGGCGTGGAGCAATGAAACTTATTTAATCGGTGAACGTATTCGTGTAGAAGGCGAAAGAGATTTAGGCATCGTGACAAGACTTGATTTAACCAGAGGGTTAATTTATGTCATGTTTAAACGCCAACGTGAAGAAGCATATCCTTATCCAGAATCAATCAATAATGAAACGCTTCAACCACTTGTTACAAAACAAAATTAATCTCAATATCCATACAAGCACTTACTTTGGTAGGTGTTTTTTTTACGATTATTAGTAAATTCACATAATCTCTATGTTATCAATACACTTTTCATGACAAATAGTTTGTTTAATGCTAAAATACCCTCATATTGATAAGAGGTTATATGTGTGACTGAAGAAAAAAGCTATAAGCCGTTTGTAGAAACTGAATATTATAAGAAAAAGAAACCGACTGTAGACGCATTAAAAAAACTAAGTGTCGATGAACTTTCTGACCATATTAAAGCTTATAAAGAGTATATGCTTTCTTTAGTGATGGATCACGAAGACCAATTATTAGATAATCGACTTCAAAGTCAAACTGAAAAACAATTAAGGACAATTGATCAATTAGAGAACTTCTTAACTGAGGGTATTACAAATGCGCTAGTACATATTATGCTAGATGAAGATATTATTTTACATTTAATCGATAAAGCTAAAAAAGATCAAACACTTGGCGCTTGTTGCAAAACACCTTTCTAAAAGGTGTTTTTTTGTGTATAATATATAGTATGATAAATATATTAAGTTCAAAGACAATTTATGATAAACCATATGTCAAAAAACAATTAGAAAAATACATTAAAAAAGATTCTAAAATATGTGTCATAGCATTTTCATTTTTTGAATCAGATGATATGCTAGAACAATACTATAAAGCCTATGAACCTGAGGTTGGTCCTTGGTATTTACATATTGTGGAGCCACTTTTGGTTTACGGTATAAGTTCTAAAAATATCTCATGGATTATGTATAAAAAAGATACGCTTGAAAGTGCACAACAAAAATTAAAAGCGGCAGACATTATATTTTTACCGGGTGGTGCACCAGATTTATTTTATCAAAGGCTTGTTGAATATGATTTGATAGATTTAATTAAGACTAGTGATAAAATTGTTATGGGACCATCGGCAGGTACGATGGTGCAGTTTGACTGGTTTCATATTTCTAAAGACAAAGACTATAAAAAGTACCAATTAAGTAATGGGGTAGGTTTATTAAATGCTTTTGGTGTTGAAGTACACTTTAACCGAAGAGTACAACAAAAAAAGAGCTTGAGACGTACCAGTCATTATCATCAAAGACCTATTTATGTAATTCATGAACCGGGATTTATGATTTTAGAGCAGGGTAAAATAAAGT
Source organism: Acholeplasma sp. (assembly GCA_041675665.1). GTDB lineage: Bacteria > Bacillota_I > Bacilli_A > Acholeplasmatales > Acholeplasmataceae > Acholeplasma. The sequence goes on from JBAYTJ010000014.1 coordinate 15,077, forward strand.
ACAGTTATATGGCTTATAAGTATTATCAAAAAGGAAAACGTATTAAATAAGTTGTAATAATAAGTATATAAAAATAGAAGGTCATTTGATGAATTCATCAAATGACCTTTTAACATTTACTGGTACACCCACACGGGCTCGAACCGTGGACCCACAGATTAAGAGTCTGTTGCTCTACCAACTGAGCTATGGATGCATTTTTTTTAGCATTATCATTGTATATCAACTTATGCTTTTTGTCAAACAAAAAAAAGTCAAATCAGTATCCTTTGACTACTATAATGTAGAAAGTATAAAAGGAGAACAACAAAATGAAACAAAAACTACTCAATTTGTGTATTTGGCTAGGTATTATGTTATTTTTCATATCATTTATACCAAGTACACATGCAAACGAAGCATCACCTGTTCGAATGAAGCTTATATATGGATATGATGATATGAGTTTTGTAGAA
>JBAYTJ010000015.1:0-15165 GCA_041675665.1 Acholeplasma sp.
GATGGTAAAGTCGTAGATTTTGATGCGCGTGTTGAAAAAGAAGCACTACAAAACATTTTAGACTTTGATGATAACTCAAGATATATTGGCGAGATTGCATTAATTGCACATAACTCACCAATATCAAATACAAACATTTTATTTTTAAATACTTTATTTGATGAAAATGCAAGTTGCCATATGGCACTTGGGCGTGCCTATCCAATGAATATTAAAAATGGTAACGACACATCAATTGAAGAACTTGAGAAGAAGGGTTACAATAACTCAATGACACATGTTGACTTTATGTTTGGTTCAGCAGACTTAAAAATAGTTGGTAAAAAACAAGATGGTAGTGAAGTGTTATTATTTGAAAACGGCAACTTTGTAATTTAACACACAAATTGTCTTTATTAAAGCATAACAATTGAATATATTTCGGTTTCGTAATATTATGGATTATATACAATATAGATAAAAAGGAGAAACACGAAATATGTCATTAAAAATAGGAATTATATTAGCTTCAATTAGAGAAGGTAGAAACGGTAAGGTCGTTGCAGATTGGATCTTAGACAGTGCTAAAAAAAGAAATGATCAAGATGTTACATATGAACTTGTGGATCTAAAAACATTTGATTTACCATTTTTAGGTGCTACACCAAATGAAAGTCAAAAAACTGCGTTAACCAATTGGAGTGAAACGATGGCTCAATATGATGGTTATGTACTTGTTACACCAGAATACAACCATGTAGTACCTGGTGCACTACAAAATGCATTCCAATTCTTAAATAAAGAAGTCAACAATAAAGCATTAGCATTTGTTGGTTATGGATTCTTAGGCGCTGCACGTGGCATCGTAAACTTTAGAGCACATTTAGCTTATCAACAAGTAGCTATGACACAACAACAAATCAATATCTCATTTACAACAGATTTCAAAAATGCAATGACACCAAACCAAGAATTTACACCTGGTGCATGGCACGAACCAGAACTTGAAGCATTATTTACACAATTATTAGGTTGGTCTAAGGCATTACGTTTATTACGAAACAGCGATATCAAATAATATTACATGCACAAAACGAATCCAACAAGGATTCGTTTTTTTGTATTAAAATAATGTGTTTTAAAGTGAATGTGACTACAATATTATGATGATTATAACATTATAATGAAAATGGTGTTTTTTTTATAGATGCATTATACATATTTAGTGATATAGTGAAAGTGTCAAATCTTTTAAATAAGACATCGAGACAGAGAGGACCAAATTTATGAATCTACTATTATGGATATTGTTTGGGGCAGTTGTAGGTTGGTTAGCAAGTATCATTATGAAGCAAAATAGTCGTATGGGGATTATTGCAAACATAGTGGTTGGATTAATAGGATCAGTTATTGGTGGCTGGATAGCATCCAGTATTGCAGGTTATTCGCTTAATATGTATTCGTGGCAAGGATTTGTTTTTTCAATTCTAGGTGCGATCATACTCTTAGCAGTACTCAATGTACTGACAAGAAATAAGCGACTTTAAAAAGGAGAACTAAAAATGAAAGAAAAAATTAATGGCATAGCGTTTATAACATTTATTATTGGCGTTGCTGCATCAGTTATGATATTTTTACCGGCGATTAGATATGAAAATATCGATACAGTATATTCAGGTTTTCAAGCGACCTTTGGGGTCGAAATTGTAGATGTAGGCATAGCAACCGGGCAATTAGAGTTTAATTTCCTAGCACTACTAGCTTATGGTTTACCGGTAATTGCAGGTATATTATTAATGTTTAGTAAAAAAGCTGCACTGATTTCAATGTTGTTATTTGTAGCAGCAGCGATATTACTTTTCACATTACCTCTGTATGTATACGCTACTGCAACAGGTTTTGGTGGCACAACAGATATAGAAATAGATTGGGTGATGCAATATGGTTTAATGATTGCAGGTAGTTTATCTATTTTAGGTGTATTTTCAAGTGCACTTCAAACGTTTAATAATTTTAGAGATTAATAAACAATCGGTTTTGATATAAGTGTATGATTGACTAACACAAAGAAAAAAATCCTCTATATATAGACAACTAATAAGTATTTAGTAGTGTCTATAAAAGGGGATTTTATTTTAGAAAATTGTGTAAATAATGATTATATACCGAGTGCTGTTAGCGCTATGTTTTTAATCAAATCTAAAGGTAGAGGTTGATCAAGTGGTAGTCTGATTGTGCCTTTAGAAACATCATAAGACTTCAATTCACTACGATACTTTTCAATAATTAGAGCGATTGGACCATATATGCCAATATGCTTTTTAGCCCCACCAATATAAAAGAAAGACTTATTATATTTGTAGCCAATGATACCATATCCAGAATATTCGGTGATACGATCATCTAAATTTAAAATGTATGTTCTTAGTTCATTAATTTTAGATAATAACACAGGTTCTAGACTATTTAAGTAGGCTTTGACAGATGGATCTACTTTCATAGGACCTCCCAAGTTAATATAATAAATTATAGCATAGCTATTTCGTTTTCAACGCTAATATACAACCAATAAAAAAGTCCCCTTGAGGGACTTTTATATCAATCGTACTACGGAATGAAGACGATACAACTAGGTTCAGGTACATTTAAGGTCTTTTTAAACTTTAGAACACCTGATTCTTGATTACGTTCGAAAATAGCAACATTATTTGAGTGCATATTACCAACAACGATGAAAGACTCATCTAAAGATAGATTGAAATCTCTAGGATGTTTCCCATTTGTATTATAAATACGCTTTTGACGTAAGGCACCATCATCTAATACTTCAAAGTGTGTGATGGCATCAAATCCTCTATTAGAGACATATAAATGTTTCCCATTTTGGGTTAAACGAATGGCTGCACTAGATATACCCTGGAAGTTCTTATCCAGTGTTTTGTATTTCTTGATGAAATCTAATTTTTCATTGAATACATAAATTTCACGTGAATATTCTGTTAGACAATATACATAACCTTTTTCTGAAATCACTAAATGTCTGGGTCCAACACCCTTATGTAAGGTTAGATCCTTTTTAGGAACTAGTTTTAGTTTGACGTCTAATGTATAAGTAAAAATTGTATCTAATCCTAAATCACAAACAAATATGGTTTGGCTACTTGGATCATAGACCACTTGATGTGCATGGGAACCTGTTGGATAGATAATGGTTTGTATCTTTTTGGTTAATGGACCATCAAACTTATAAGTAGAAATTTGACCAGCATGATAGTTTGCTGTAAAGATCATTTCAAGGGTTGGTTCATAAAAAATGTGACATGGACTACTATATTCAGAATGATCTTCATAAACTAAAGTTTCATCTTGATATATTTCAATACCTCCATGTGCAATTGTAAACAAGTAGTCATCCTGGACTGTAAAATATGTAGGGTTAAATAATTTTTTATTTAAAGAAACTTTTTCTTCATCAACTAGGTAAATACCTTCAGAAGTGTTCCTTGTATAAGTTCCAACTAAAAATTTCATAATTATCCTCAACTTTCATGAACTATTATATCATGTAATGATGAATCGATAAACAGCATAAATGCGTATTTAATTTGAATTTACTTTGAAGTTAAAACTTTTTGATAGATAAAATAGTAGACATCATATTTTTTATGATATAATGTATTGATACAAAATAGGAAAACTGTAGGAGGTTTTTAATATGGATATATTTGATAAAGTCAAAGGACTTATCGTAGACGAACTAGCAGTAGATGAGGCTTTAGTAAATCCAGAAGCAAGATTAGTAGAGGATTTAGGTGCAGACTCAATTGATGCAGTAGAGTTGATTATGACTGTAGAAGATGCATTTTCTATTGAAATATCAGACGAAGTTCTACAAAATATTAAAACTGTGAATGATTTGGTTACATATATCAAAGACAATCAATAGTAGAAAATATCTCCTCGTTTGAGGAGATTTTTTTTTACATTGAAAAGAACCCCTTTATTGTATATAATAGAGTGTATGAGTGAGGTAATATAACATGCAAAAATATGAACATAAAAAAATTGAAGAGAAATGGCAAAAACATTGGTTAGATAATAAGTTGTTTAAAACAAAAAACGATAGATTTCATCCGAAATACTATGTTTTAGATATGTTTCCATATCCTTCTGCCTCCGGGTTACATGTAGGCCATATTGAAGGGTATACAGCAACAGATATTGTATCGCGTTTTAAACGTATGCAAGGCTTTAATGTGTTACATCCAATGGGATGGGATGCATTTGGTTTACCTTCTGAACAATATGCACTAGCTACCGGTAAAGATCCGAAAACATTTACATATCAAAATATTAAAAATTTTAAACGTCAAATTATTGAGATGGGTAAAGGTGTAGACTGGGATAAAGAACTAGCTACAACGGACCCTGAATACTTTAAGTGGACCCAGTGGATTTTTAAACGTCTTTATGAAAAAGGACTAGCTGTTTTAAAAGATGTTGAAGTCAATTGGTGTGAAGGTCTAGGCACTGTTTTAGCCAACGATGAAATTGAAATAATTCATGGACAGATGGTATCTGAACGTGGACATTATCCAGTTATTAAAAAACCAATGCGTCAATGGGTTTTAAGAATTACAGCGTATGCTGATAGATTGTTAGATGATCTAGAATTGGTTGACTGGCCAGAAAACTTAAAAGAAATGCAACGTAACTGGATTGGTAAATCCAGTGGGACAGTTGTTGAATTTGAAGTCGCATCAACTGAATATACATTTGAAATATTTACAACCAGACCAGACACATTATATGGTGTCACATATTGTGTACTAGCACCAGAACACCCACTTGTTGAAAAAATTGTGACAAGTGATGAATCAAAAGCAGTTGATAAATATCTTGAACAAACTAAAATGAAGTCTGATTTAGACCGTATTGCTGATAAAACGAAAACAGGTGTATTTACAGGTGCATTTGCCAGACACCCATTAACGAGTCAGTTAATCCCAATTTGGGTTGGTGATTATGTCTTACCAAACTACGGTATGGGTGCTGTCATGGCTGTACCTGCACACGATGAACGTGATTATGAGTTCGCCATGCAGTATGGTTTAGATATCATTGAAGTCATTAAAGGCGGTAATGAAGGTGCTTATACGGGTGATGGCATTCATCACCATTCAGGTATTATTGATGGTTTGGATAATGAAGCAGCTATAGAAAAAATAACAAAACATTTAGAAAATCGTAAAAAAGGTTATAAGCATCATACGTATAAATTAAGAGATTGGGTTTTTAGTCGTCAAAGATATTGGGGTGAACCGTTTCCGGTCATTTATGATGCAGATGGTAACATTCATTTAGTACCTGATGAAGAACTACCATTAGAATTACCTTACCTAGAGTTTATTAAACCAAGTGGTACGGGTGAATCTCCTTTAGCAAACGCACATGATTGGCTATATGTTGATATTAATGGTAAAAAGGGACGACGTGATACCAATACAATGCCGCAGCTAGCAGGTTCTAGTTGGTACTATATTGGCTATATTTTAAAGAGTAACTTAGGATATATTCCACTGGATTCTAAAGAAGCAAAAGCTGTTTTGGACCAATTTCTACCAGTAGATATCTATGTAGGTGGTACCGAACATGCCGTAGGACATTTACTTTATGCAAGATTTTGGCACAAATTCTTTTATGATCTTGGTTTTGTAAGTAGCAAAGAACCATTCATGAAGTTAGTCAATCAAGGTATGATCCTAGGTGAAGATCACTCTAAGATGAGTAAATCAAAGGGTAATAGTGTTTCGCCAGATGAATTTATTATGAGTCATGGTGCAGATAGTCTAAGAGTTTTTGAGATGTTTATGGGACCTTTAGAAGCTGAAAAACCTTGGAGTAATGAAGGCCTAGACGGTGCTAGAAGATTTTTAGACCGTGTATGGCGCATGTTTGATTTTGAAATTAGAAATGAAAATGTCGATCTTCTAGATACTGTGTATCACCAAACTATAAAAAAAGTCACAGAGGATTATGAAAAATTAGCATTTAATACAGCGATTTCTCAAATGATGATTTTTGTAAATGAAGTATATAAAGTTAAATCAATTGGTGTTAAACAAGCTAGAGGCTTCTTAAAACTATTAAATCCAATAGCACCACACTTAACCGAAGAAATCAACGAAACTATTTTAGAACACCGAGAGGATTTAATATATGCTCAGTGGCCTACATATGATGAGAAATATTTGATTGAAACAGAAGTTGAAGTGGCAATTCAAGTCAATGGTAAACTACGTGGTAGATTACAAGTTAAAAAAGATATGGTAGAAGATGAACTTAAAAAGTTAGCACTCGCCCATGAAAATGTTATAAAACATACAGAAGGTCTTAATGTTCTAAAAGTCATTGTCATACCAAATAAAATTGTAAATATTGTTGTAAGATAAAATTTGCGTGTAACCAATTATTTGGTTACACGCAAATTTTACTGAGGGATTTAATATGTATAATAATAAATAATAGGTGCCTCTTTTTTTGTTATATGGGGCAATTTTAAAACTTCATAGGCTATATTATTTTTATCTAAAAATGATTGAATTGCAACTTGTTCAATGAAACCTTCTATATGACCTGGATACGCAACAATTAAAACAAATCCATTATGTCTATCATGGATAGCTGTTAGTGTTCTAAGCGTTGATATATAGTTGGTTGTAATATGTTTATCACCACCTGGTAAGTAACCCAAATTAAAAATGATGCCATCATAATGTGGTATGACGACATTAATGTTTTCATGTGATGTGTGATGATAAGTAATATTTGTATAGGATTTATTTAATTGTTTAGCTTTAGATATTGCTTGTTGTTGAATATCAAAAGCATGCACATGCTTTACCTTTGGCGCTAGAAAGTGGGTATCATGTCCATTACCACAGGTAGCATCCACAATAATCAAATTTTTATTTAATTTTTCTTCAAGTAATTTATGTGCAATTTGAATGACGTTTATTTGCTTCATAGTAAGCTCCTTGAAATAAATTAAGTTTTCTTAATTTTTTATCAATTTCATTAGCAACAACAAATTTACGTTTTGTCCACATGGGCGCAATCAACATTTCTTCAGGCGCATCACCTGTCACACGATGTACAATTATATCTGGTCTAAGCCAGAGCAATTGATCTGTTGTTATATCAACATATTGTTCAAGTGTTAAAAGTGGCCATGGATGCTTTATATAGTCATGTCCCATTTTTGTTTTTTCCATTAAATGTAACATATGTATTTTGATACCTTGAATCGGTAATGTATTTAAATGTTTAACAGTATCTAACATCATTTCTTTATCTTCTGTGGGTAGCCCATTAATAATATGAACAACTACTTCAATACCTTTTTTGTTTAGCCTTAAAACGGCGTCATCAAAATTTTTTAGGTCATGTGCACGATTGATCAAATCACTGGTTGACTGATGGATTGTTTGTAGGCCTAGTTCCACTTGAACTGGCATTCTTGTATTGAGTTGTGCCAAATAATCAAGGACATCATCAGGTAAGGCATCAGGCCTTGTACCTAAAGAAATCATAACTATTTTAGGGTCTAATGTAATGGCTTCTTCATAGATTTCTTTTAATTTAGGCAAGGGTGCATGGGTATTCGTGTTGGCTTGAAAATATGCAATATATAAGCCGTCTTTCCATTTTTTATGCATTTGTTGTTTGATTGTTTCAAATTGGATTTTTAAGCTATCACGTTTGTCGCCTGCAAAATCACCAGAACCCATCCATGAACAAAAAGTACATCCACCAGATGCAACTGTACCATCAATATTGGGGCACGTAAAACCAGCGTTTAAGGCAACCTTAAACACTTTTTGATTGTATGTTTTCCTATAATAATTATTTAATGTATTATAATGTTTTTCTTTCGTTAGTAAGTTCATAGTTTCACCAACTATAATTTTATCATATCCGCGCGATTATGTTATAATAATTTTGAAGGAAGCGTGAAACTATGTACCAACAATTCAAACGTGGATTATTTATACCAAGTGAATTATCATTACATCTAAAGGACTCATGGTTAAAAGTTTGGGTTTACTTTTTTTTATTGCTTATGCTCGCTTCATTACCATTTATAATGGTAGCCTTAGCAAGTGATGGACTTTCCTACCAAGAAAAGATATTATTTAAAGAAAGTTATACAGATACTTTAAGTGGTACCCATAAAATTATTGACGGAGAATTAGTGATTGAACCTCAATACTTAAACCGTGATAAATATATGCGCATTGATGTGTATACAATAGGAATAGTAAATACACCGACATCACCAGAATATCAAGGTATTCGAATGATTTTCACTACCACAGGTGTTCGATTGACGACCTTCAATATTGTTGCACAAACATATAGTTATGATGAATTAGGTTTATTTAATTTTGATTTTAGTGACTATTCAACAAATAATATTGACCGGTTAATTAAAAGTATTGATCGAATCATTATAGAACACCGTGCACCGACCAAAGTCTTTCAAACTATGGTTGTTGTTATGTCAACATGCTTTGAATTAATGTTCTTTGCATTAATTTCTGCAGCATTTTCAAGACATCCATTACCATTTAAGTTTAAGTTTAAGATTTCAGTGTATGTCTTAACTGTATATGTAGTAGCTAGTTTATTTGCTTTATTCTTAAATAATGGATTGTTTATTTTTGTAGGTATCATTTTAATGATGATTTACATGCGTGCGGCTTTTTCTAAGCTAACAATGATTTAGGAGCGATGAGATGACAGATAAATTTGATTTATTTTTACAACAGGCCCAATTAAATACCCCACCGCTATCTACAGCAAAACTTAATTTTGTTACAGTAAAGGTTAAATCTAAAACTTTAGTATTTGACATTACATTTGATACTTTAATGTCACCAAGTGAACAGAGTCTATTTATCAATCAACTTCAAACATTCTTTTTGAAAAAGGATGTTGTTTCAAACATTGATTATCGATTTTCTTATACAGTTTGTGACTTAACAAAAAGTTATAAGGCTTTTTATGAAACCTTAATTCATAAAGCATCAGAAATCTTTCAACCCGTATCTGTTTTTAAAAACTACACAGTAGAGTTTGAAAAGGATACATATTTTATATTGATTGAGAAAGATAGTAGAGGATTAAAAAAATATTTACCAAATTTGGAGATGTATTTCAAGAAACATGGTTTAAATGTAACTTTTCAGTTGAAAATAAACGAAAGTTTAACACCTGTTGCAGAACAAGTTAGACAAACAATAGAATCTCAAAAAGAAAGTATGGAACGCTTGGTCAAAACTCAAGATGCCATTATTTTAGATAAAAAGACAAGTTTTACAAGAAAATCTAGTCCTTCTGCTGTGTCTATTAGTGAAATACCTAAAAGTGCTTACGAGTTAGATAAGTATCAAAATGAAAAAGGCGATGTGAATTTTTTAATTGAAGGTGAAGTATTCAAAACTGAAGTCAGAGCGTTGAAGAATACAAATCTTTTAATTATGGCAATATTTGATCAAAATGATGCCATAACTGTTAAAAGATTCGTACGTGCGACTAAAGACGTTGCGCTTGCAAAAGAATTAAAAGTTGGTGATATTGTTCAAGTTTCTGGTCGTGCAGAATATGATACATTCCAAAAAGAAGTGACAATTATGGCAAGTGCTTTTTATCAAATAGAGCGTCCTAAGAAGTTAGAACGTATTGATAAAGCAAAAGAAAAACGTATTGAGTTTCATCTACACACAAAAGCATCACCAATGGATGCTGTAACATCGATTACAGATTATGTAGAAACACTAGAACGTTGGGGACATAAAGCGTTTGCGATTACGGATAGAAATGGACTTTATGCATATCCAGAATTATATAAAGCACTGAAAGGTAAAAAAATTAAACCAATATATGGGGTACAACTAGACTATGTAAATGATGAAGACTTTTGGGTTGCTAAAGACTATCATGAAGACATCTTGTTAAAAGAAGCGGTTTATACTGTATTTGATATTGAAACAACAGGTTTTTCATTTACAAGAGATAAAATTATTGAAATTGCTGCATATAAAATAAAAAACGGGTTTATCGCAGATCGTTTTGAAATGATGATTAATCCTGAGGAACCATTAAGTGAAACAACCAAACGTATTACGAATATTTCAGACGAAATGGTTGAAAATGAAAAAACCATTGAAAAAGTCTTGCCACTTTTCTTAGACTTTATCAAAGGTACTGTTTTAGTTGCACATAATGCACCATTTGATATTGGGTTTATATTTGAAAAATCACGCGTACTTGGTTTAAAACATGAAAAATTTGCAGTCATAGACACTTTAAATATTGCAAGATATTTCTATAACCACAAAAATAAAGATAAAAATCACGCAAGATTCTATGTGAATGATGCCGGTAACATTCCAGATATGAAACGCTTTAACTTAAAAGCATTAACCAAATTCTTTAAGGTGAATTTAGAAGCACATCACCGTGCGATATATGATGCTTATGCAACTGCTGAAGTTTTCTTGAATATGTTGCAAGATTTTTATAAAGAAGAAATATATTCCTATTTTGAACTGCAAGCAGCACTGGATATGAATGAAGTTTGGCGTCATCCAATTCCTAAATTTGCCACCGTTCTTGCTAAAAACCAAGTGGGTTATAAAAACTTATTTAGATTGGTATCAGATGCTTTAACAACACATTTTGATGGTGGACCAAGATTATTAAAATCTAGTTTTAATAAATATAGGGAAGGTCTATTAATTGGTAGTGGAACAGATGGTAGTGAAGTCTTTGATGCAGCACTGAATTTAAACGATGAACAATTAAAGGCGGCTATTAGTTTTTATGACTATATTGAAGTGCAACCATTAAACGCATATCTTCATTTAGAAAAAGAAATTGGGGCACTTGGCAGAGAAGTCATTCAAGCAGCTATCAAGAAGATTATTAAATTTTCGGTAGAACTTGGTAAGTTTGTAATAGCATCTTCCAATGCGCATTACTTAAATCCAGAAGATAAAAAATATAGAGAAATATATATTCAAACAAAATCAGTTGGTGGTGGTCTACATCCGCTTGCTGGCTATGAGGTATCGCCCGATCAACATCTATTAACGACCAATGAAATGTTAGAATCATTTTCATTTTTAGATCAACAAACAGCACATGATATCGTGATTGAAAACACCAATAAATTAAATGATGAATTTGAGCATGTACGTGCCTTCCAAAAGAACTCTATTCAATAAAAGATGATGCATTTAAAGATACTTTAGGTATACCATCAATTAAGCTGCATGTTGAAGATATGGTTTATAATGAAGCGAAGCGTTTATATGGTGATCCAATTCATCCATATGTCTTAGCCCGTGTTAAAAAAGAACTAAATAATATTATTGAAAACCAGTTTGGGCCGATCTACTTTATTTCTCATCTATTGGTAAAAAAATCATTAGATGATGGTTATTTAGTAGGCTCAAGAGGTTCAGTGGGTTCATCACTGGTTGCGACACTCATGTATATTACAGAAGTTAACCCATTAAGACCGCACTACCGCTGTAAAAAGGGTGAATATGCAGTCTTTAAACTAACTGATGAAGAAATATATGAACAAGGTATCGAAAAGATTGATGAACCTTATATTGAAGCATTGAAAAATGTAAAGTCAGGATATGATTTACCGGATATGAATTGTCCAATTTGTGGACAACCGATGCATAAAGATGGCCACGATATTCCATTTGAAACCTTCTTAGGTTTTGATGGTGACAAAATTCCTGATATTGATTTAAACTTTAGTGGTGACTATCAAGGTAAAGCCCATGAATATGTTAGGGAACTACTGGGTGAAGACTATACATTTAGAGCAGGGACAATTCAAACGGTTGCCGAGCGTAATGCATTTGGTTATGTCAAAGGTTATTTAGAATATTTAGGTAAGGATGCAAGAAGTGCCTATATTGAACGTTTAGCTAAAGGTATAGAAGGTGCTAAAAGATCTACCGGACAACATCCGGGTGGTATCGTTGTTGTACCTAAAGATAAGTCAATTTTTGATGTGACACCGATTCAATATCCAGCAGATGATGTCAATAGTACATGGAAAACAACACATTTTGATTATCATGCATTTGAAGATAACTTACTTAAGCTAGATATTTTAGGACACGATGATCCGACGATGATTAAGTTTTTAATGGACTATGTTAAAACACATCCTGATGAGTTTCCATTTGATAATGCACAAGATATTCCTTTAGATGATCCAAACGTTTATAAGTTATTCCAATCAACAACAATCATCGGTCTTACAGATAAAGATGATGTTTATGGCGATATCGCAAGTTATGCGATACCGGAGTTTGGAACAAACTTTACCAGACAAATGTTGCAACAAACTAGACCATCTACATTTGCTGGTTTGGTAAAGATATCTGGTTTATCTCACGGTACTGATGTTTGGTTGAAAAACTCACAAGAACTTGTACTTGGTAAAACCCAATTTGGTAAAGTATCATTTGATGACATTATTGGTTGTCGTGATGATATTATGGTTGAGTTATCCAATCGAGGTATGAAAGAGGCGAAGGCTTTTGAAATTATGGAGTTTGTTAGAAAAGGTAAACCATCTTCTAATCCTAAAAAATGGACAGAATATGAAAATGAGATGAAGGCTAGTAAAATACCTGATTGGTATATTTGGAGTGCATCTCAAATTAAGTATATGTTTCCAAAAGCGCATGCGGCAGCATATGTAATTATGGCGATGCGTATTGCATGGTTTAAGGTATATAGTCCTTTATTATTCTACTCAAGTTTCTTTAGTAAGCGTGCTGTGCAATTTGAGCACGATACGATGGTTGCAGGGACAAATGCCATTAGAAATAGAATTAATGCATTAAGAAAAGATAATAATTTATCAAATAAAGACCAAGATGTTATTGTTACATTATTGGTGGCACTTGAAATGACAAAGCGTGGCTTTAAGTTTTTACCAGTCAATATTAAGAAGTCTCAACCTGTTGAATTTGTGATGGAAAAGAATGGTTTACGCATGCCATTTGTAAGTATTGATGGTTTAGGACTACAAGCTGCAATCAATGTTGTTGAAAATAGAGAAGAAAAGCCGTATAATTCTAAAGAGGATGCACGTGTACGTGGTAAACTCAACAAGACAGTTTTTGAAAGACTTGATCTATCTGGAGCATTCGATGATCTGGCTGAAGTTAGTAGCGAGCTAGACCACGGGCTATTTGCACACAAGTATTAATTGTATAAAATTACACATATTAGCCACATTAAAAATTATAATGATAAAATAAAGTTAGATTAATTTTGAAAAAAAACAAAGAGGTGAAACATACATGCGTAGTTCAAATCCAGTATTTTCAAATTTAGAAAAACAATCATTTGCAAGTGACATTGAGGTTGCTTCTAAAGCAGGTATTACATTAAAGACAATTACTTTAGTGTTACTAACCATCATTACCGGCTTTTCATCAATCTTCCTAGCGCAATCAATGCCAGAAGGTCTACTCATTGGAATCTTAGTTGGTTCAGGTATATTTGCATTTATCGCAGTTATGATTGCTATGTTCAAGCCTAAACTCGCTGCACCTATGAGTATCATTTATGCACTTTTGCAAGGTTTTACATATGGTTTATTGACATGGGTACTTGAAGCTTATTACCCTGGTGTTGCAACAATTGCAATGCTTGGTACAGCAACCGTCTTTGGCGTCATGTTTGTACTTTATAATACAGGTTTATTAAGAGGCTCACAGTTATTAAGATCCACAGTATTCGGTGCATTATTAACCGTATTGGTTGGTTCACTTGTAATTGGTGTGATTGGACTCTTTAATCCTGAGTACATCAACGGTTTCTTTTCCTATGAAATGACCATTGGTATTAGCTTAGTTTTAATTGTTATTGGGGCATTAATGTTAACCCTTGACTTTGAACGTGCTGAAAATGTTGTTAAAATGGGACTTCCAAAAAACTTTGAATGGACCGTTGCGTTAGGTTTTATGGTAACATTAATATGGATATATTATAATATCTTAAGACTTGCTGTAACAATCATGGGTCGCAACAATAGTTAAAACGACGATATAACAGTAGTAAAATATAATTTATTTCTTGACAAGCGATAAAGTGGGATAGTGAAAGCCACTTAAGAAAAGTATATTTGAATTCAGTTATGGAGTGAAAAGGTAAAATCTTTTCCGTAAATCTTACGTTACAAGAAATGAAGTGTCAAGAGACTTTTTCTTGGAACTAAGGTGGTACCGCGATACATTTCGTCCTTAGCGTATATTTATACGTCTAAGGACTTTTATTTTATATATAATGAGGAGAACATAAATGAAAGAAAAAATAGATTTAATTGTTAAATCACTCGGTGATAAACTAAGTAATGCATTGTCATTAAATGATTTAGAAGCACTACGGGTAGAATATCTTGGCAAAAGTGGTATTTTAACATCTCAAATGGCTTTAATTCGTACATTACCCAATGATGAAAAGCCCAAATTTGGTCAATGGATTAATGAAGCTAAACAAGCCATAGAGGCTCAAATAACACTTCAAAAAAACATATTACTGACACAACAAATGAATGAGCAACTTAAAACAGAATCGATTGATGTGTCACTACCGGGTTTAAATTTTAAAAAGGGTAGTTTACATCCTTTAACCATCGTCACACAAGACTTAGAAGACTATTTTGTTGGTTTAGGTTATAGAGTCGCTGAGGGTCCGGAACTTGAATCTGATAAGTATAATTTTGAGATGATGAACTTAGCATCAGATCATCCTGCAAGAGAAATGCATGATTCATTTTATGTAACAACAAACACGTTATTAAGAACACATACTTCACCAATACAAGCACGTTATATGGAACAATCCAAGGGTCAGCCAATTGCGATTATTGCACCAGGTAAAACCTATAGAAGAGATCCAGATGATCGTACCCACTCACATCAATTTATGCAATGTGAAGGGTTAGTGATTAATGAAGGTGTAACATTTGCACATTTAAAAGATACATTACTCGGTATGGCAAAACATATTTTCGGTGATACGCGCACCATTCGTTTAAGACCATCATATTTTCCTTTTACAGAGCCTTCTGTAGAA